>DASSQB010000358.1:0-7980 GCA_035702725.1 Terriglobales bacterium
CTGTGCGGCGGGCGCAGCCCGGCTAAGGAATGAGGCGAGCTTTGCTCGCCTGGACTACATAGTCATCTCCCTGAATGTTTATTTCGCGGTCAGTCCCACGCTGGCGCCCGTAGTCATATCCATGTACACGTAGGATTTCAACACTTCGCGGAAGGCGGGCAGCGCCTCGCCTAAGGCCTCCTTGGAGCGTGAGCTGAGCACCAGCAGCGCCACCACCTGCGGTTCGTCCACATAGGCCACCAGCTCAAACGAGCCTTGGTTGACGCCGTAGAACACGCGCACCTTGGCTGCCGCACTTTCGCCAGCTGGCAGGTCTCGTGCCTCCACCACATTCATCTTGGGAAAGCGCTGGCGAAAGCCGTCCAGGTCGCTCGCCATGAGCTGCTGCAGCGTTTGCCCGGGTTGTTTTTCGGCGATGTTGGGATAAATCACGCTATCCGCCTGGTCCCAGCTGGAACCCTGCGGATAGAGCACGCAGCACGTCCCCATCTTCTGGCCTGTAGCCCGGTCCAACACCCAGCCCTTGGGCACCGAAATCATGAACCCGCCATGGTCGGAATAAATGATGGCCGCGTTTTCCTGCGCCGCCGCGCTTGGCACCTTCAAGTTCGACGTAGAAAGCGCCGGCGCAGGAGTAGTGGGAACGGTGGTATTAAGCAGCAGGAACGCTAACAGGCTCAGCAGCATGAATTAAGTCCTCGGGCGTAAGGCCCCGCCACTGATCCCTGGATGAGTGCATGTTAGCTTCTGCTGTGCCCAACGGGAAGGTTACCAAGGCACCGATACCGCCGAGCTCACAATACCGCGAAAGCCGCGCCAAATGGCACTTTCGTGCCCCTAACCATTTTTGAAACAACAGATGCTCGGCTCGGAATTTTCCGTGCTTCGATGCTGGGTTCGCTTCCGAGCGGCACGAGTTCGCGGTGCAGTACCATAGACGCGTGCACGAACTGGCTCAGCGCGTCCGCCGCTATATTCGCGACCTGGAACTATTGCACCCCGGTGACCGAGTGGGCGTCGCAGTTTCAGGCGGCGCTGATTCCGTTGCACTCTTGCGTCTCCTGCTGGAACTTCGCGAGGAGCTCGGCGTAGTCCTCTCGCTGGTCCACGTGAACCACCAGATTCGCGGCGCGGACGCCGATGCCGACCAGCAGTTCGTGACTGATTTGGCTCGCTTGCACGCTCTGCCCCTGCATGCCTCTGCCGCGGATACTCCTGCCGAGGCGGCCACTCGCCGTCTCAGTTTGGAAGCGGCGGCGCGAGAAATCCGCTACCGGTATTTCGAGGGCCTGCTTACCGAGGGACTCCTGGACAAAATTGCCACCGCGCACACGCTCGATGATCAGGCTGAAACCGTGCTGCTGCGCCTGGCGCGCGGCAGCGGGATTAAGGGCCTAGCCGGCATTTACCCCGAGTGGCTCATTCGGGCTCGTGTGGGCACGGGGCTTCGCCAAGCCTGCCCTGAGCAGCTGAAGCGCAGCGAAGCTGTCGAACGGGTGCAGGGCGAGCGCAGCTCGCCTCCATCGGCTTCAGACCAAACAGCTGTTGACAGGAGCCCCCGCCTGTCTTGCGCCGCCGTTGTCCGCCCCCTTTTGCAGGTTCGTCGCAGCGACTTGCAGGCCTACCTGCGCGACTTCGGCCAACCCTGGCGCGAGGACGCCACCAACCTCGACCTGCGGTTCACCCGCAATCGGGTTCGCCACAAAATCCTGCCTCAGCTGGAAAATGAACTGAATCCGCGTATTCGCGATCTTCTGGCTGAAACCGCCGAAATTGCTCGCGCGGAAGAGAGCTATTGGGCTGGCGAAGTCTCACGCGCCCTTACCCAGGCATGGAGTGCGCCGGACGGATCCACCCCGGGTCTCTTGCGAATCGCCGCGCTCCTGCGGCATCCCCTGGCCTTGCAGCGCCGCATCCTGCGGGCAGCCACGGAATCTTTGGGCGTGTGCCTGGAGTTTCAACACGTTGACGAGTTGCTCGGGTTGGTTCAAGCCCCGCCGATGGGAGAGAAACAAGTCGTCCTGCCTGGCGGCTGGCGTGCGCTTCGCCTCCACGATCAGCTGCGGTTTGAACCGCCGCAGCCCGGCCAAGCCATTGATGCTCCTGATTTTGCCTACTCCCTCCACCTTCCTGGTGAGGTCGCGGTGCCAGAAACAGGAACTATCTTCCGGGTTACAGTTGTCCCGGTTTCCCAGGAGCTCGCCGGCGAAGCTTATGATCCCACTCGTCTTCCCCACCTGCTGCAGGTGCGTAATTGGCGTCCCGGTGATCGCTTCTGGCCCGCTCATACCAAAGCCCCTAGGAAAATCAAGGAGCTGCTGCAGGACCGCAAAGTTCCCCCGACGCAACGTCACATGTGGCCTGTAATTACCAGCGCAGCCTCGGGGCACGAGGAGGTTATCTGGATGCGCGGCTTCCCGCCGCCGCAACAGTTGCTGGCTCCCTGTGGCGGGAAGCTCGGGCTGATCATCCAGGAGTATGCTTTGCAGCAGCCCGTTCCTGGGGCAGAATAGCTTTCTGCCGGCATGGCCCCCGGCTGGAGAAGAAGTCCGATTTGACCTCGAATAGCATGGCCGCGGTTGCCGCCAACCTGAAGCCGGTGATTACTGCCGAGCAGATCCAGAAGCGTGTGCGCGAAATGGGCCGCCAGATCAGCGACGACTACCGCGGCAAAACGGTGCACGTTCTGGCCGTGCTGGAAAACGGCTTCATGTTTACGGCTGATTTGGTGCGCGCTATGGACGTGCCCGTCATCTGCGAGTTCATCAAACCGCTGTACCGCGACCGCATCCAGGGCACCACCACCAGCAAGGAGATCTTTTTCAGCCCGGAAATCGAGGTCCGCGGGCACCACGTGCTGTTGCTGGAAGGCCTGGTCCACTCCGGGGTAACCACCGACTTCCTCATGAACGGATTGCGTTCCCGTGGGGCAGCTTCTGTGCGCCTGGCCACTCTGCTCGATCGCCAGGCCGCCCGCCGGGTGGCTCTGCAGCCCGACTATTTCGGTTTTCTGGTGGACGATAAGTTTCTGGTCGGCTACGGTCTCGGTAACCCACTGCTCGAGAGGAACTTACCCTACTTGGCGGCTACTCAGCCCTAGGTGACCTAGGTCATTCAATTCCTCCGGCCCAGACTGGCCCAGCCGGGTTACAATGGAGCAACGTGAGTTATTGCTTCTATCCAAATCTGCGATAGAGCATCTAATTCATTGGAAGAGTGTGGGTTGACCTTTGCTTCCACGTATTTTTCGACCCTTAAGTTGCTGATTAGGAGTTTTTTGCGTGAATTCAACCGTTAAAACGGTGGTGTTCTGGCTGGTCATCATCCTGTCCGGCGTTCTTCTGTGGCAGGTGGTTAAGGCGGGTGGGGCCGGCGCTAAAACCCAGGATATTAACTTCTCCCAGTTCCTCACCGACGTGGACCAGGGCAAGGTCGCTGAGGTCACCATTACCGGAGTCGAGGTTACCGGCAAGTACGAGAACAAGTCCCAGTTCCATACCACCGTTCCCACCAACTACCCCGACATGTACAAGACGTTGCGCGACCACAACGTCAGCATGAACGTGAAGGACGTGCAGAGCGGCAGCTGGCCCACCTGGCTGCTGAACCTCGCCCCCCTCATCCTGCTGGCTGCCTTGTGGTTCATCATGATCCGTCAGATGCAGACCGGGGGCAACAAGGCCCTGTCGTTCGGCAAGAGCCGCGCCCGCCTGCTCTCCATGCAGCAGAAGAAAGTCACGTTTAAGGACGTGGCCGGCGTGGATGAGGCCAAGGAGGAGCTGCGCGAAATTATCGAATTCCTGCGCGAGGCGCAGAAGTTTCAGAAGCTTGGCGGCCGCATTCCCAAAGGCGTGCTGCTGGTGGGCCCCCCGGGAACCGGCAAGACCCTGCTGGCCCGCGCTGTGGCCGGCGAAGCCAACGTTCCCTTCTTCTCCATTTCCGGCTCAGACTTTGTAGAGATGTTTGTAGGCGTGGGCGCCAGCCGCGTGCGCGACCTCTTTGAGCAGGGCAAGAAGAACGCTCCCTGCATCATCTTCATTGACGAAATTGACGCGGTCGGCCGCCATCGCGGCGCCGGCCTCGGCGGCGGCCACGACGAGCGCGAGCAGACTCTGAACCAACTGCTGGTGGAGATGGATGGCTTCGAGTCCAACGAAGGCGTCATACTGATTGCCGCTACCAACCGCCCTGACGTGCTCGATCCCGCGCTGCTGCGCCCCGGCCGCTTCGACCGGCGTGTAGTGGTGCCGCGGCCCGACGTGCGCGGCCGCGAAGAAATTCTGCGCGTCCACACTCGCAAGATTCCACTTTCCGATGATGTGGATCTCTCCATCCTGGCTCGCGGCACGCCTGGCTTCTCCGGCGCCGACCTGGCCAACATGGTGAACGAGGCTGCCCTGAACGCCGCCCGTCAGAACCGCAAGATGGTGATGATGTTTGACTTCGAGGTGTCCAAGGATAAGGTCCTCATGGGCGCTGAGCGCAAGTCCATGCTGCTCTCCGATGAGGAGAAGAAAGTCACGGCCTACCACGAGGGCGGGCACGCCCTGGTGGCGGCGCTGCGCGCGCATGCTGACCCACTGCACAAGGTCACCATCATTCCCCGCGGCATGGCGCTGGGCGTAACCATGCAACTGCCCATTGACGACAAGCACACTTACACCCGCGATTACCTGGAAACGCGCCTGGCCATCATGATGGGCGGCCGCGTAGCCGAGGAGCTGTTCCTCAGCACTATGACCACGGGCGCGGGCAACGACATCGAGCAGGCCACCGAGCTGGCCCGTAAGATGGTGTGCGAGTTCGGCATGAGCAACCTGGGCCCGCTCACCTTCGGCAAGAAGGAGGAGCAGATCTTCCTGGGCCGCGAAATCGCGCAGCACCGCGATTACAGCGAAGATACGGCCATCAAGATTGACCAGGAAGTGCGCCGCTTTGTGGACGAAGGTTACAAGTCGGCGGTGGACATTCTCTCCTCCCATCGCGAGGCCTTGGAGCGCATTGCCAAGGCGCTGCTGGAGCGCGAGGTGCTCGACGCCAACGAAATCCAGCTGATTATTGAAGGCAAGGACCTGCCGGTGAAGATCGCCCCAGCTCCGCCTTCCGACGAAGGCAGCATGCAGAAGGTGCTCAAGCCCGAGCCCGGCCGCGCCGGCGTCACCAAGCCCGGCGAGCGCCCCGCTCCCGCATAGCCTGTGTAGGCACGGGGCTCCGCCCCGTGCAGGGCGAGCGCAGCTCGCCTCTCATAATGCAGTTCTCAGAGGGCGGCCTACCGGCCGCCCTTAGTTTTTGCCGCCCGTTGTGGTTCCTTGAACACGAGCTTCTGTTGAATCTCCTTTCGAAATTTTCTCGAATGTCATCGAAATTTTCTCGAATGTCATCCTGAGCGGAGTCGAAGGACCCTGCGTTTGTTAACGTTGCAATAATCGCTTCAGGGAGTTCTCCCCCGCACGTTCATTGAAGAAACTTCCGCCACCAACTTCTTTGGACGGGTCTTTCGACCCGGGCGGGTGCCCTCACTCAAGGTGACAGGCCAGAAGAAATTTGTGTGGAGGCGGGGCTTGCCCCGCCTGGGCGGGGCCAAGCCCCGACCCGACACGTTAGAATCTCCCCATGGCTGCCTCGGAAAAGCCCTCTCTTCCTGCAGAACAAGCTCTGAATTGGGACCACTATGTTTCCGATTTCCAAATTGCCGCGCACCAGGCGGTGGACTGGGTCGCTGACTATCTGCACGACCCGCGCCGCTACCCCGTGGTCCCCCACATGAAGCCGGGAGAGTTGGTGGACTTGCTGCCGCGCTCCGGCCCGGAACACGGCGAGAGCTTCGAGACCATTCTGCGCGACTTCGACAGTAAGATCATCCCTGCGGTCACCCACTGGAACCATCCCGGCTTCCTCGCCTACTTCGCCTGCACCGGTTCAACGCCCGCCATCATCGCGGAAATGCTGGCGGCTGCGCTCAACACCAATGGCCTGCACTGGGACACCTCCCCGGCGCTGGTCGAACTGGAACAGGTGGCGCTGGGCTGGCTGCGCGAATGGATGGGAGTTCCCGCAAACTGGTTCGGCATCATCTACGACACCGCTTCCACCTCCAGCTTCCATGCCATCTGCGCCGCCCGCGAGATGGCCGACCCCGATACCCGGCTGCACGGTGCTTCTGGCAACCTGGTGCTCTACACCTCGGAGCAGTCGCACTCCTCGATCGAGAAGGGCGCCATCGCTGCCGGTATCGGCCAGCGCAACGTGCGCAAAATTCCCGTGGATGCGGAATTCCGCATGAAGCCCGAAGCGCTTGCCTCGGCCATCGAGCAGGATCGCGCCGCCGGCAAAAAGCCGTTCTGCGTGGTGGCTACCGTGGGCACCACTTCCACCACCAGCGTGGACCCGGTCGCCGCGATTGCGGAAATTTCCGAAAAGTACGGCCTGTGGCTGCACGTGGACGCTGCCTACGCCGGAGCTGCAGCCATCCTTCCCCAATGCCGGCACATTCTGGCCGGCATTGAGCGCGCTCATTCTTTGGTAATGAACCCGCACAAGTGGCTATTCACCAACATTGACCTGAGCGCCTTCTACACTCGCCGTCCCGATATCCTGCGTCGCGCCTTCTCTTTGACACCCGAGTATCTGCGCGCCTCCGAAGATCCCCGCGCCATCCACCTGATGGATTACGGTGTGCCTCTCGGCCACCGCTTTCGCGGGCTCAAGCTGTGGTTCATCCTGCGCTACTTCGGACGCGAGCGGCTGCAGCAGATTCTGCGCTCGCATATGGATTGGGCGCGGCGAATTGCCAGCGAAATTCAATCCGATTCCCACTTCGAAGTGGTCGCCCCAGTGCCATTCTCGGTGGTTTGTTTTCGCTACAAAGGCTCGGATGACGAGAACCGCCGCATCTTCGACAAGGTGAACGCCTCGGGGAAGTTCTTAATCTCCCACACTCAGCTTGGTGGCCGATACGTGCTGCGATTGGCCATCGGCAACCTCGCCACCACCTGGGAGGATGTGCAGGGAGCGTGGCAAATGGTTAAACAAAATACGTAGGCACAGGCGCCCCCGCCTGTGCGGGCGAGCGAAGCTCGCCTTTCTTGTGCGTGCGGACGGGGCTTTGCCCCATCCAAGCGGGGCGGAGCCCCGCTCCCACACGGTTATTTCAGTGATTCCTTCAGCTTGCGCGATTTCTCTTCCACTCCGCGCGCCAGCTTCTGCTTGTGGGCAATCAGCTTGCTGGCGATTCCCGCATCACTGACTCCTAAGATCTGCGCCGCCAGAATGCCCGCATTGGTCGCTCCCGGCTTGCCGATCGCCACCGTTGCCACGGGAATACCCGCCGGCATCTGCACCGTGGCCAGCAGCGAATCCATGCCCTGCAGCGAGGTGGAAGGAATGGGCACGCCGATCACCGGCAGAGTCGTATGTGCGGCGATCACGCCCGCCAGGTGCGCCGCGCCTCCCGCTCCGGCAATAATCACGCGAATGCCGCGCTCCGCCGCCTTGCTCGCGTATTCCGCGGTGCGCGCCGGCGAGCGGTGCGCCGAGGTTACGTCTATTTCATAGCCGATGCCAAACTCCTCCAGCGCCTTAGCCGCCTCGCGCATGATTTCCAGGTCGGAATCGCTGCCCATCACGATGGAGACTAGTGTTTTCCCCGCCAATTGTTCTGCTCCTTTGTCTAAGCTTCATAGCTAGCCAGTTAGCTCTTCACCGCCCTGGCCGCAATGTCCTTGCGGTAATGCATGCCTTCAAATCCGATGCCGGAAATGGTGGCATAGGCCTGGTCCACTGCTTCAGCCAGCGTGTCTGCTCGGGCAGTCACGCCCAGCACCCGCCCGCCCGTGGTGTAGTAGGTGCCGTCCTGGTAGCTCGTACCGGCGTGAAACACCTTTACTCCCGGCCTCTGGCTGGCCTGCTCCAAGCCGACTATCTTTTTTCCGGCAGCGAAAGTTCCGGGATAGCCGCCGGAAGCCACCACCACGCACACCG
>DASSQB010000359.1:0-2301 GCA_035702725.1 Terriglobales bacterium
TATAGCGTCGGCTTGAGTAGTAACCGGACCGCCGGCTCTCCGAAACTCGAAATGTCTCAGCTGCTTAGATGATCGTTTCCTGCTTTTCCGCCGCACGTTGGAACCTGGGCGAAAGTTTGCTCATAAGTCTGTGTACCAGACTGACTTACCTGTATCCTTCCGCCCCTTTCCCACATCCCTCCTGGTTGCGTATACCATAATTGGTTTGCGCTTTACGAGAAGGAGCGGGCAATGCAGCTGGGAATGATCGGCTTGGGCCGCATGGGATCCAACATGGTGCGCCGCCTGATGAAGGGCGGCCATGAATGCGTGGTTTTCGACATGAACCCCGCCAGTGTCAAGCAGATGGCGGGCGAGGGCGCCCCCGGTGCCGCGTCGCTCGACGAACTCGTCCACAAGCTCAAGAAACCACGCGCCGTCTGGTTGATGGTCCCCGCCGCCGTGGTGGACAGCACCCTGCAGGAACTGGCGCCGCGCTTGGAGCCAGGAGATGCCATCATTGACGGCGGCAATTCCTATTACGTTGACGACATTCGCCGCGCCAAGGAATTGCGCGCGAAAAAGATCTCCTACCTCGACGTGGGCACCAGTGGGGGCGTGTGGGGGCTGGAGCGCGGTTACTGCCAGATGATTGGCGGCGACCGCGAAGTCGTGCAGCGCCTCGACCCCATCTTCAAAACCCTCGCCCCCGGCCGCGGGAATGTGCCTCGCACTCCCGGACGCGAAAAAGCCGGCGGCACGGCCGAGGAAGGCTATTTGCACTGCGGCCCCAACGGCGCCGGCCACTTCGTCAAGATGGTGCACAACGGCATCGAGTACGGCCTGATGGCCGCCTACGCCGAGGGCCTCAACATCCTTAAGCACGCCAACGTGGGCAAGCGTAGCCGGACGGTGGACGCCGAGACCACTCCCCTGCGCGATCCTGAGCACTACCAGTACGACTTGAACCTGGCGGACGTGGCCGAGGTCTGGCGGCGCGGCAGCGTGGTCGCCTCCTGGCTGCTCGACCTGACCGCGATCGCTCTGCTGGAGCAGCCCGATCTCTCCGGCTTCTCTGGGCGCGTCTCCGATTCCGGCGAAGGGCGCTGGACCATCATGGCCGCCATTGACGAGTCCGCTCCCGCGCCCGTGCTCAGCACCGCTCTGTACGAGCGCTTCACCTCGCGCGGAGAAGGCGACTTTGCTGGCAAGCTGCTCTCCGCCATGCGCTACCAGTTCGGCGGGCACGTGGAACGCAAAGCGGGATGAGCGTCGCATGATCATCGTGGTCATGGGTGTGTCGGGCTCGGGCAAAACCACTATCGGCACCAGGCTGGCCGAGGCGCTGCAGTGCCACTTCCTGGAGGGAGACTCGCTGCATCCTGCCGCCAACGTCGAGAAAATGAGCCATGGCATCCCGCTTACCGATGCCGACCGCGTTCCCTGGCTGGCCGCCATTCGCGCCCACATCCTGGCGGCTATCGAGCATAAGCAATGCCTCGTTGTCGCCTGCTCCGCCCTCAAACAGCAATACCGGGATTTTCTTTCTCATGGCACCAACATCATTTGGGTGTACCTGAAGGGCACACCTGAAGTGATCGAGCCGCGCATCGAGCACCGTCACGCGCACTACATGAAAGCCGGCATGCTGCCCAGCCAGTTCGCCGACTTGGAAGAACCCCAGGACGCTCTGGTGGTGGATATCTCGCAGCCGCCCGAGGTCATTCTTCAGCAACTGCTGTCTCAACTGCGCGCCCGCTCGTAGCACGTCTTGCCGCCTGTCCTTCTCGGTGCCTCCGTGTCTCTGTGGTAGATTTTGATTTTCGCCAGGCAGCAACTCAGCATCTAAGTTAGAAAACAGGCGAGGAGTTTATGAGGAAGCTTCGTACCGCGGCGGCTATCGTGTGTCTGCTGGTGCCGCTGGCGTCGGCGGGAGCGGTAGTTCCACCTCCTCAGGCGTCCAACGCGGTTGTTGCCCACATCACTCAGGGCCCCACCATCGAATATGCCGACGATCAGTTTGCCGTGGTCACATGGAGCACCGATATCGCCACGGAATCCCGGGTCTACTATGGCATCGACCAGAAGAACCTGAGCCAGGTCTCGGAGAACCACAACAGCCGAACCTTCCACCGCCTCGACCTGCAGAACCTGCATCCCAACACCACCTACTATTTCCGCATTGATACCGGCTCGCCCTCAACCCTGGCCAGCAACAGCTTCCAGACAGTTGCCACAGGCGCGGCCGCGGAGCGCGACTTGCAACCAGCGCGCCTGAACCAACCCGTAGCCGCGGCTGTCACCAAGGGTCCAAGCATTCAG
>DASSQB010000360.1:0-12261 GCA_035702725.1 Terriglobales bacterium
TTCCGAAGCTTTGACGACAAAAGGACGCAGTCGGATACGGGTGAAAATCCGCCGACTGGTACTGGCAACTGACAACGGGAACTGGCAACTGGGTTACCGAACGCCCTTGCACTCTCGGTCATTGACGGCGGCACCTCCGGGTTGCAAGATGGGCTAACGTCCAAAACACCCGGCGGAAGCCTATGTTAGTCAGATTCTGGGGAGTACGGGGTTCTACCCCTACTCCGCAGCCGGAAAACATGCGTTACGGAGGTAACACCTCCTGCGTCGAGGTGCGGGTCGGCGACGGCCTCTACATCTTCGACTGCGGCACTGGGCTGCGCAATCTGGGCAAATGGCTGAGCAATCACGCCGGGCCCGGCATCTCCGCCCACATCTTCATCTCCCATTTCCATTGGGACCACATCCAGGGCATCCCCTTCTTTACCCCGCTTTATGACAACGCCGAAAACCGCTTTTTCTTTCACTCTTCCAGCCGCACCCGGAGCCTGCAGCGCGTGCTGGAAGAGCAGATGAACGAGCCTTATTTCCCTGTGGACATGGGGCAGATGGCCGCTCACCGTCACTTCCACGACATCGGCGAAGGCCAGATGACCATGGAGAATTGCGTGCTGCGCACCATGGCCCTCAACCATCCCCAGGGCTGCCTCGGCTTCCGCATGGAGACGCGGGATGGCGTGCTGGTTTACGCCACCGACAACGAGCCCGGCCAGGCTGTATTCGACAAACAAGTACGCAAGCTGGCCGAAGGCGCCGACGTGCTGATTTACGACGCCCAGTACCTGCCTGAGGAGTACGAAGTTTGCCGCCGTGGGTGGGGCCACAGCCACTGGCGCGAAGCCGTCAACGTAGTGATGGAGAGCGGCGCCAAGGAACTGGTGCTTTTCCACCACGACCCCGACCACGACGACGCCTGCATCGAGCGCATCGTGCGCGAAGCCGGCAACTACTATCCCCGCGTGCGCGCCGCCGCCGAAGGCATGGAGATCGAAATCGGCGTCCCCGCCCGCGCCCGCGCCGCCGCCAGCCGCAAATAGCGGCCCCCCTTGCACTGCTTGGTACCGGCGTCATACCTTGACGTCCACCTCTGGCTTGCCGCCTGAGCACGCCCTTCATATACTGTTAGTTTCGCCGGAATCAAAATTTTAGATTGGACGCATCCAAAATTCCGGACCTTCGCCCCGGAGAACTCCTATGAAAACCATCGCTCTGGAACAGGAAATCAACCCCTGGGAGGCGCAAGCTGCGCGCTTCGATCTGGCCGCCCAGAAGCTGAAGCTCGATGAAGGCCTGTGGAAGGTGCTGCGCTATCCCAACCGCGAAATCATCGTGCACATTCCTGTTTCCATGGACGACGGCCACTTGGAAGTCTTCACCGGCTTCCGCGTGCAGCACTCGATCGCCCGCGGCCCGGCCAAGGGCGGCGTGCGCTATTCGCCCGACGTCACGCTCGACGAAGTCCGCGCTCTGGCCAGCTGGATGACCTGGAAGTGCGCCGTGGTCAACATTCCCTTCGGCGGCGCCAAAGGCGGCATCATCTGTGACCCCCATAAGATGTCCATGGGCGAACTGGAGCGCATGACCCGCCGCTACACCGCCGAGCTTTTCGAATTCATCGGCCCAGAGAAAGACGTCCCCGCCCCTGACATGAACACCAACGAGCAGATCATGGCCTGGATGATGGACACCTACTCCATGCACATGCGCCAGACCGTCACCGCCGTAGTCACCGGCAAGCCGCTGAACATGGGCGGCTCGCGCGGGCGCCGCGAGGCCACCGGCCGCGGCCTGATGATCATCTGCGACGAGGCCCTGAAAAAGCTCAACATGAACCGCGACCGCACCCGGGTCATCATCCAGGGCTTCGGTAATGTGGGCTCAAACGCCGCCCGCCTCATGCACGAGCGCGGCTACAAGATCATCGGCATCGTGGAAGTGGGCGGCGGCCTCTACAACCGCGATGGCATTGATATTGAGGCGCTGTGGGAATATCGCCAGCACAATGGCGTGATTCACGGCTTCCCGGGCGCGGAAAAGTACGATCCCGCCGAGCTGATGCTGGCTGACTGCGACGTGCTGATTCCTGCCGCCACCGAGAACCAGATCACCAGCCGCAACGCTGATCACGTTAAGGCCCGCGTTCTCATCGAAGGCGCCAACGGACCTACCACTGCGGCGGCTGACGACATCCTCTCCGACAAGCACGTGTTCATCGTCCCCGACATCCTGGCCAACGCCGGCGGTGTTACTGCCTCCTATTTCGAGTGGGTGCAGGATCGCCAGGGATACTTCTGGAAGGAATCCGTCGTTAATGAGCAACTGGAGCACATCATGCGCGAGTCCTTCCAGGCGGTGGTGGAATACGCCGAGACTCACAGCGTCAATAACCGCATTGCCGCCTATATGCTGGCTATTGACCGCGTGGCCTACACTATCCGCCAGCGCGGCATTTACGCCTAGGCGCTCCGAAAAAGGGCCGCTTCTGCCTCATTGCCTCCTCTTCGCTGGTGGAGGATAATTTACTGTCACGACTACCGGCTCAGCGGTCGTCGTTTAGCGCCCCGCTGTGAACCTGCCTAACTACATTTCGTTGTCCCGGATTTTCAGTGTCCCGGTGCTTATCTGGATACTGTCCAGCAGCCGCTTCAGCAGCGCTCATGGCGAAAAGGAACTGCTCGCTTCCGCGCTGTTCATCGCCGCCTCGCTCACCGACATGGCCGACGGCTACCTGGCCCGGCATCGCGGTCAGATCACCACCCTGGGCATGCTTCTCGACCCACTGGCGGACAAGTTGCTGGTGGCGGCCGCCTTCGTCACCCTGGTGCAGTTCAATCCCCGCGTAGTGCCGGCGTGGATGGCGGTCGTTATCATCGGGCGCGAATTTCTGGTCAGCGGACTGCGCTCCATCGCCGCCACTGAAGGCTTCACCATTGCTGCCAGCGACCTGGGAAAATTCAAGATGGTGGTGCAGATCGTGGCCGTGGTGGCTGCCATTCTCGACCATCATTGGATGGAGTGGCCGCTGGTGCGCGGCTGGTTCCTGCCCATCCACGTAATCGCTTTTGTGGCCATCTGGTTCATGGTGGTGCTGTCGCTGGTTTCCGCCATTGATTACTTCGCCGCGTTCTGGTCAAAAATTGACCGCCACGTAGTCAAAAGGAGACGGCGCGCGTTCGTGCTCACACGCCGCCGTAGCAAGCGCGATGTCCCCGCTACCCAATAGCTCGCCCGGTTCGGGATCTCCCGCCCCCAGCCCGGCGCGCCAGAATCCAGTCGCCGCTGTCGGCGAGTATTCTCCTGAAGAACGCGACCTGCTTCTCCGGTTGGCTCATCAGGCTATTGAGAGCGCCCTGGAAGAGCGCGAACTGGCGTTACCCGCCGTCCCCGAGCACCTGAAACAGCAGCGCGGCGCATTTACCACTCTTTACCTGGAGGGTGACGTTCGCGGCTGCGTGGGCTACGTCTTTGCCGTGGCCCCGCTGTTCCAAACTGTAATCGAAACCGCGCAGGCCGCCGCCTTCCAGGACATGCGCTTCCTTCCCGTTACCCGAGAGGAAGCCGCCCAACTGCACATTTCCATCAGCGTGCTTTCGCCGCTCTTCCCTATTAAGGCGGAGGAACTAGAACTGGGCAAACATGGCCTGCTTATCACCCAGGGCAATCGCCGCGGCCTGCTGCTGCCCCAGGTGCCTGCCGAGCACGGCTGGGACCGCAAAACTTTTCTGGAGCAAACCTGCCGCAAGGCCGGCCTGCCGCCCGACGCCTGGCAAGACGAAGCTACGCTTGAGGCCTTCACTGCCGAAATTTTCGGCGAAGGCGTCCTCTAGGTTAGGCACAATTTTGCCCTGCAAATAAGAAAGCGCGGGCCGCAGCCCGCGCCCAAGAAACCGCCGTAATTTACTTCACGCTAATTGACTGCACGGGCGGCTCCGCGCTGGCCGCTTGTGATGCTGGCGCGGGCGGCTCCAGCTCCACCTTATCGCCCACGTGCACGTCTTCCAGCGAAAAAGTGACCATGGCCGTGGCGCTGGTCGGTGTGGTGCTGAGCACGATCAGTTCGCCCAGCGAACGCCGGGGCATGTCGCCTATCTGAATATTGGGCCCTTTGTGGCGCCAGTTGTACCACTCGTGACCCATGGTGGGCGGATCTTTCTGCGTATCCTCCATCACCGCGGCTTTGAAGGAGAGCGAGTCCACCGGATCATTCAAATCGTCTTCATAGGTACGCACGATCCGGAAGTAGTCGCCCACCTTTATTCCCTGGTTGGAACCCACCGTCAGGTACACTTCTGAGCCGGTCGAAAGCTGCCCATCGAAATCCTTCGCCATCACAATCCGGCCGCTGGTTTTGCCGCTCGAAGGAGCATACATATCGAAGCTCAGCGGCTGGCGATAGGTCATCTGCTGGTGCTGAATGAATGTTATTGCCAGGTCACCCGGTACTACCGGCTCACAGGCGAAATCCAACTGAGCGATGGCCATTCCCTGGCGCGTATCCACAACATGTCCTTGCGCCAGTTCGGCATAAGGCTCGCCGGTGGCCGCGATCAGCTTGCGCTGTCCCGCGAAATACTCATATTCGTTAGGATCGCGCAGCGCGCGCACGAACGTGAGCCGGGCGCCCTCTTTGTATTGCTGGCCACTGAGGTAAACCACCTCGCCGGACACGAACTTTGTCTCATGGGGGGAGTTCAAACCACCGGCAACAATGGTGGAATCGGGTACCGCCTGCTGGGTTATGAAGCCGGCGCAATTTAGGTCGGCATACGTCGGCACCACGATCCGCTCCACGGGGCGCGTGACCGGCGTTACTGTTGCCACTTCTTGAATAGACGACTCGTTCTCCCGGCTGACATCCAGAGCCTCCTGCCCCAGCGCCATGCCCGTGAACAACAGCAGGGCTAGCGCGATACTCGCTCTCCTCATATCTCCTCCCCCTGACTGCTCCTGGCCTGCTCAGCCAGGTCGAACCGTCGCGGACGCACTCCCACCCTGCGCACGCAGGTAGCGGCTCAATTCCGGACGGTACCAAGGGGGGTAGCCAGGGTCAAGGTTACGCAGGTGTTATCGCCTCAGGAGAACCTTTTGAGCAGGGCTTTTCGGGGACCGCCAACACTGCAGCAATTCTGTTGCATATCACCGCCTCCCGCCTGTAATATCGCGCCCGAAACCGCTTCCATGATTGCGGCGCAATCCACTTACGTGCCTCGGCTTCTGCCGCTGCGCATGCCCCGTCTTTGTGTCGCCGTAACCGGTTCCGACGCCAACGAGATGTTCGCTAAGGCGGAATCTTTGGCTCGAGATAACCCACTGCTGGAGTTGAGGTTAGACTATCTTTCCGAGCCCACATCCGCGCTCCCCAGGGTCAAGCGCCTGCTGGAATCGCAGCCTGGAATCATGCTTATAGCTACCTGCCGTCGTGCGGCCAACGGAGGCAAGTTCCGGGGCTCGGTGGAACGCCAGTTAGGAGTGCTGGCTAAGGCGGCCGCCAGCGGTTGCCAGATCGTGGACGTGGAGCTGCAGAGCGCCATGGTGGCCCGACGCGCCGACCTCCAGCGCCTGCGCAATCGTGTCGCCCTACTCCTTTCGTTTCACGACTTTCGCGGCACCCGTAAGCTGGATGAGACCTTTCAGAAGATGACGGCCCACTCAGCCGAATTTTATAAGTTAGTAACTACCGCCACCAGCCTTTATGACAACGTAGTTATGATGAAGTTCCTGGAGCAGAAGGGCCAGCAGCACTCCGTCGTGGGGCTGTGCATGGGAGAGCAGGGCATCATCAGCCGCGTGCTGGGAGTCCGCGCCGGGAGTGTTTTCACCTTCGCTGCCTCCGGGCCAGGTGAGGAAACAGCCCCAGGCCAGATTTCCGCCCGCGCCCTGCGTGATACCTATCGCATTGAGCAGGTGGATGCCGCCACCCGAGTCTATGGCGTGGCGGGCGACCCGGTGGCTCACTCGCTCTCCCCGCTGGCGATGAATGCCGCTTTCCGCCGGGAAAATGTGAACGCCGTTTATTTGGCGCTGCACGCCAAAGCCCTGGAGGACTTGCTGGCCTGCGTGCGCGATATTCCTCTCCACGGACTCAGCATCACCATGCCTTACAAGGAAAGCATCGTAAAGCACCTGGATAATTGCGATGCTTACACGACGCGTGTGGGCGCCTGCAATACCGTGGTACGCGGGCCCGACGGCAAGCTTTACGGCTTCAATACCGATGTGGCGGGTGTGCTTCGCCCGCTGGAGCAGCGTCTTCCGCTGGAGAACGCCAAGGTGCTGGTTCTAGGCGCAGGGGGCGCCGCGCGTGCCGCCGTTTTCGGCTTGAAGGAACGCGGTGCCGAGGTCTACATCCTCAACCGGACTCCGGCTCCAGCCCAGAAATTGGCCCATCAGGCGCGTGCCCGCCTGGCTCGCAGGCCCGACTTGAAGAAAATGAGCTTCGATGTCATCATCAACGCCACCCCTCTGGGCATGGGCGCTTCCAAGGATTCTCCCCTGGCGGAAAATGAGATCAACAGCCGCTATCTGATGGAAATGGTGTATTTCCCCGCCGAAACCCGTCTGGTCAAGATGGCGCGCGTTAAGGGAGTGCAGGTCATCCCTGGGGCGGAGATGTTCGTGCATCAGGCGGCGCGTCAATTTGAGATCTGGACGGGGAAACCCGCTCCGCTGGACGAGATGCAGCGAGTCGTGGAACGAGGCATTCAGGAGGCGGCCGCTGCCCGCGACGAAAAACCAGCGAAGAAGAGCTAACCAAGCCGCGCAATTCGGGTGCCGAGTTTTTCCCGTCCGCGGAAAATTCTGGCTCATTCTTCCGCTTGCCCGGATAGCCTTTATTGCCTGGCGCTCGGAAATGCTTGCAGGACTGGATGGATAGGGCAGTTATGGTTTTTGGAAGGCAGCCGTTTGCGGTGCAGTTTTCCGTTTCTGGCACATCTAGGACGACACAACCTTACTGCATTTTAGCAATGTGTGGTCTGACCACGGCAGAAGAAGTAGTTGATATTTTATCCTGAAACGTTCTAAGATGAAGCTGGGACGCGGTAAGCGTCCAGTCTCGTCGTAGTACCTGGCGCTGTTTTCCCCGGATTCGATCGCTCATTTTCCGATACTTCGCCTTGCCAGAGTCCGCTTCCTGCTTTGGCCGCGCAGCTGGAGATACTAAGATGGCCTGGTACGCATACTGCCTCACCGAACAGCAAAACCACAATGGCGCCCGCTCCCGGCGCCCTTTTATTTTGGACGGTCTCAGCGGAGTGGACGGGGCCCCGATCCTCAGCTATCCCAGCGGCGAGTTCGCCGTGGTGGTCAGCGAGTACGCTCACGACGGCGAACTGGAAAAAAAGGCCATTCTCGAACATGCGCGCGTGGTCAGCGCCTGCTTCCGCACTATGACCGTGTTGCCCTTCCGTTTCGGCACCATCTTCGAAACCGATGAAGCCCTGCGCCAAGCGGTGCGTTCCAACCGCCGCACCTTCGGCGAAACCGTGCAACGGCTGCGGGGCAAGGCGGAAATGCACCTTAAAGTCGTGATTCACGACGGCTCTCTGCGTGAGGTCATGACCGATATCGAGCTGCCGGCCACAGTGGGCGGCGAGTACCTTTCCAAGCTGCGGGTCCAGGCGGCCCGCGAGCGCGAGCGCCAGACCAAGGCCCGGGCCCTTTCCGTGCAGGTCCATCGCCTGTTCAACCCTCTGGACGAAGAGATTACCTGCAAGAAGGTAGACTCCGACGGCATGCTCATTGATATTGCCCACCTCATCGAGCACAAATCGGTGGACAAGTATCATAACCGCTACAGTATGGCGGCCAAACAGCTGAAGAATTGTGAAATCCTGATCAGCGGCCCCTGGCCGCCGTATCACTTTTTGCCTGGTAAATTGCGTACCGTTGCCGGCAACAGTTAGACGCCAGCCACCCAGGCAGCATCCAACTGAACAGCAAGTCAGCGCCCTTCCCAGGCTATGGTTGCGACTACCGCCAAAATCCTGATCGTCGATGACGAGCCAGGTGTTCTGCTGACCACCCGCGCCATCCTGCAGCAGGAGGGCTACGACGTAGAGGCTGCCGGCAGCGGCCAGGAGGCCGTCGAGGCCATTCGTCAGCGCCACTACGACCTGGTTCTAACCGACCTCAAAATGCCTGGCGTGGGCGGCCTGGACGTCCTGGCCGAGGTCCGCAAGCGCTCTCCCCTTACCGTCACCGTCATGATGACCGGCTACGGCTCCGTGTTTTCAGCCCTGGATGCCGTCAAGCTGGGGGCTTACGAATACCTGCTCAAGCCTATTGAAGTGGAAGACCTTAAGCAGGCAGTTCGCCGCTCCCTGGAGCGCAAGCGTCTCTCCGAAATTGATACTTTGTACCGCATCAGTTGGACTGTTACTCAGTCTCAGGATCCGGCCACTATGGCCAGCGAGATATCGGATGCGGTGCGCGGAGTTCTGGGAGTTGATTATGCTTGCCTGCTCACCCCGGGGGATGGCAGCTGGAAAGGCAATAGCTCACCTGCGCTGGGCCAGGCTCTCGATTCCCAGTCTCTGCGGCGGGCTTTGCAGCGCGGCTTAATCGTTACCGACCAGGAACACGATGAAGCGGCAACCGCCTGGGCGCAGGACCACCAGGTGCGGTCTTTTGCCCTGGTGCCGGGAATTGCCGCCAACCGCCTGGTTTGCGTCCTGTGCGCCCACAACGGCCACGAGCCCTACGACTTTCACGCTTCTGCGGTCCGTTTTCTGCAAGGTCTGGCCAGCCAGACCGCCCTGGCGCTTGAGAACACGGCCCTGATCAGCGAACTCAAGAGCAACAACGAGGAACTGGCGGCGGCCAACCGCAAATTGCAGGAACTGGACAAGCTGAAATCCAATTTCCTCAGTGTTGCCACTCACGAACTGCGCACCCCCCTGAGTGTCATCCTGGGCTACAACGCCATGCTGGAAGAAAGCCTGCAGGACCGGCTGGACGAGAGCGAGCGCCAGACTCTGACGGAGTCCATTGCCGCCTGCAAGCGCCTGATTCGCATGGTCAACTCCATGCTCGATATCAGCCAGATTGAGTCCGGCAAAATGAAAATGGAGTTTGTCTCCTCAGACCTGCGCCGCCTGGTCAATGGGGTGGCCGCCCTTTTTCATCAGGAGGCGCGCAGCCGCCGCTTACACCTACGGGTGGAATTGCCTTCTCGCTCGCCCCGGATTGAACTTGATGCTGAGCGCATCGAGCAGGTATTGATCAACCTGGTGGGCAACGCCCTGAAATTCACCCCCGCTGGAGGTTCCATCGTCATTCGCGTCCGCCTTCATCCTGAACTCCGCCAGGTGGAAATCAGCGTCCAGGACAACGGAGTCGGCATTGCCCCGGAAGACCAGTCGCGGATCTTCGATGAATTTGCGCAGGTCCGGCACGCCCACGCGGGTAACGCTCGCGATGGCTCCGGACTGGGCTTGGCGATTGCCAAGCGCATCGTCGAGGCCCACCATGGTCAGTTGCGTGTGGCCAGCACTCCAGGCCAGGGCAGTACGTTTTCATTCACACTCCCCATGCGGGCCGATCATTCCGACGATTACCCCATGCTCGACAAGGCAGTTCCCGCCTGAGAGTTTCTTGACCTGAGAAGTGAGAACTGCGGTTCCCTAAGCAACCCGATTCCAACTTGTGGAATCCAGATACAATGGTATTCGCCCGGTGTGGGGGTGAATGGGGCTTCTCTTGCCGAGTCTAAGGCGGAGAATTCATCTCGCTTGACAAGCAGCTTACGCAGCGGCTGAGCCCCTAAGCTGAAGCGTTTTCAGGAGTTCCCCTTGGCTGACCAGAATACTCGCATGCTGATCGTGGACGATGATGCCACGATGTCGCGCTACCTGACCGCCTACTTCGTCCGCCGCAATTTTGAGGTTAACACTGCCTCCAGTGGCGAAGAGGCCATTCGCATGTTCCGAGCTTTCGATCCCAGCGTGGTCCTGTTGGACATCTCCATGCCGGGAATGGACGGCATCGAGACCCTGGAGCGGCTAAAGCAAATCAAGCCGGAAGTCGGCGTGGTCATGCTCTCCGGCCAGAACAGCCCGGAGCAGATTTTCAAGGCCTCCCGCCTGGGCGCCGACGATTACATCAGCAAGCCCTTTGAACCCAAGGAGCTGGAGGTACGCCTCAGCAAGGTTCTGGATAAGCAGAAGCTGCTCACCGAGGTCAGCCAACTGCGCGAGCAGGTACGGCGGCAGAGCGATTTCTCCATGACCTTCGGCAACAGTCCCAAAATGGAAGAGGTCAAGATGACGATTGAGCAGGTGGCTGATACCAACGCCACCGTGCTCATTCGCGGTGAGAGCGGCACCGGCAAGGAAGTGGTGGCACGCATGGTGCACTCGTTTTCCGGGCGCCGCGACCGCAGCTTCGTCAAGGTCAATTGCGCCGCGATTCCCAACGAGTTGCTGGAAAGCGAGCTTTTTGGCTATGAGCCTGGCGCGTTTACCGGAGCCAGCAGGCAGAAGCCGGGAAAGTTCGACCAGGCCAACCAGGGAACTCTGTTCCTGGACGAGATCAGCGAGATGCACCCTGCACTGCAGGCCAAGTTGTTACACGTCCTGCAGGACGGCGAATTCTCGCGCCTAGGCGGCAAGCGCGACATTTCAGTGGACGTCCGCATTCTTGCGGCCACGAACAAGCCGCTGGAGCGGGCGGTACAGGATGGCATGTTCCGAGAAGACCTGTTTTACCGCCTCAACGTTGTCACCATCCACATTCCGCCCCTGCGCGAGCGGCGGGAGGAGATCCCACTATTCCTCGAATACTTTCTGCGCCGCTACAGCGAGTATTACGGCAAGCAGCCGCCAGCCTTCAGCGATTACGCTATCGGCCGCATGATGGATTACGCCTGGCCGGGCAACATCCGCGAATTGGAAAACATGGTAAAGCGGTATGTGATCGTGGGCAATGAGGGACAAATCATTCGTGAGCTTTCCACCCTCAAGCCTATTGTTTCCTCGTACATCCAACCGATGGCCGCAGCGGCCGCTGCAGCCGCGGGTCCGGGCAGTGCGGTCGCGGAACCCGTGCCGGCGTCGGCGGGTAATGGCGAAGCACAAGACCTTTCACTACTTGAGATTGGCCGCCGGGCGGCCATGAAGGCGGAGCAGGAGGCCATTGAACGAGTGCTGGCGCAGACCCGGTGGAATCGCCGTCAGGCGGCTAAAATCCTTAAAATCAGCTACAAGGCCCTATTAAACAAGCTGAAGGCTATGGAGCAGCAGAGTCGTCTCGCAAAAGAGCAAAGACCTGCCTAGCATTGGAACACGCTTGCAACCTGTTACAAATTGGTTAACCTTAGACGCGGCTGTGCAACCCCGGAACCCTTAGTTCTAAGTCCCAAAATGGAAAGGACTTCGCTCAAGTCCCAGAAACGGCGCGCCGGAACTGGCCTTTGGCTTGGGAAGTGCTACTTCCAAGGACAATAAAAGAGGCCGTTTCAACAAAATGACTTCAACCCTCTTCGCATCATCTCGACATCTCCATGCCGGCCCCGCTTTGTGGGCCGGTAAGCATCGCCTTCCCTGACTTTCCCTCCCTCCCTTGCCTCTTTAGGGTGGCCCCAGAAATGGGGCCGCTTTTTTTATAAGGCGAATGTTCGGGTCCAGAGTTTTGGGTTTTCGTCTTGCCTCTTAGCGTTTGGCTCTTGGCCTTTGGCTCGTGGGCGGATCATTGGTGCGTTCAGTTTGCCGCCCACCCCTGCAACCGAACTGAGGCCCCAATGCCTTTGCATCATGGTCAGTTTGCATGTCACCTCCGCCGCTGACACCGCGACGAACAGCGAGACGCGCGGGCCCTACCTTCGCCCAGTTGACGCGGTTCGATATCGGCGAATATCATCGTTGTTTGCCCCAAATAGATTCATAGATTCAGGAAGGCTGCCGCCACCCAGCGGCAGGGACGTGCATGGACAAGAGGAAGTTGGAGCAATTCAAAAAACGGCTGGAAGAGCGCCAGCATCAGCTCAAGCGCAACGTCTCGCGCACTGAACAGGACGGGCGTTCCGCGGATGAGGGCACGGCGCAGGACATTGCCGACCGGGCGGCCAGCTCTTATAACAAAGAATTTCTATTCCACCAGAGCAACAACGAGCGCCAGCTCCTACAGATGGTAGAAGGCGCCCTCAGCCGCATTCACGAAGGCACCTTTGGCCAGTGCATCTCCTGCGGCAAGGAAATCAATCCCAAGCGCCTGGAAGCGGTGCCCTGGACCCGTCACTGCATCGAGTGCCAGGAAAAGCTGGAG
>DASSQB010000361.1:0-11263 GCA_035702725.1 Terriglobales bacterium
GAACCGGCTCAGCGTGGCCCCAGTTACCTCTTCGCCGCCGCGCAGAAAAATCATCAGGCGGTGGCCCACGAAGGGCACCTGGCCGGCGATGTCTGTGCCTACCTTAGTCGCGAAAAACGCCAGCGTGTTCCAGGGCAGCAGATAGCCGCTGAAGCCGAAGCCCATGGCCAGAAAGAGCAGCAGCATTCCGCTCACCCAGGTCAACTCGCGCGGCTTGCGGTAGGCGCGCAGGAAGACCACGCTGAACATGTGCAGGAAGGCCGTGAAGATCATCAGGTTGGCGGCCCAGGAGTGCACGGAGCGCACCAGCCAGCCGAATTGCACCTGGGTCATCAGATACTGCACGCTCTCAAAGGCTTCGTTGGCGCTGGGCCGGTAATAAAGTAGCAGCAGGATGCCGGTGCACACCTGCACGCCGAAGAGAAAGAGCGTGATGCCGCCCAGAAAATACCAGTAGGAATAGCGGTGAATAGGGACGGTTTTGTGGCGGAGGGGAGCTACCAGTTCGTCCCAGCCGAAGCGTTCATCCAGCCAGTTGCGGACCCGAGCCAGAGGCGCCATCTATACCTCCCGCCGGCGGCTGACGATGATTTCGTCGCCGCGGACGTGCACGTCGTACTGCTCCAGAGGCCGGGGCGGCGGACCGGACAAATTGCGGCCGGCCAGGTCGTACATGCCGTTATGGCAGGCGCACCACACCTGGCGCAGGTCGCCGCGGTATTGCACCGTACAGCTCAGGTGGGTGCAGGTGGCTGAAAGCGCGCGGTACTGGCCATCGGAGCCCAGCATGAGCAGCCCGGGGCGGCTGCCGAAACGGAATATCTTGCCGCTGTTCGGCCGCAGTTCGCCGACTTTACCGGCTACCACAGTGTCGCCGCCCATGTCGGTAAGGCGCGGCGGCACCAGGTAGCGCAAGACGGGATAGATGAAGGATAAGGCCGAGGCGAACAGGCCGCCTCCTAGCAGCATGCCCAGGAAACGCCGCCGGGCCGGCGACGCTACTTCCGTTGCTTGTCCAGAGTGCATAGTTCTCGCCTAGTTTTTGCGTCCTCCCGCCGGTTTGGCTGCCGGGCGCTCGGAAAACGTTCCGGCACGCCAGATGAGCCATCCCAGCAACACCCCAAAACCCGCAAACCAGATGCAGGTTCCGGTCATCCAGTACACCCAGGTCAATTCACCTTCCGAGCCGGTGAGGAACAGAATCGCTCCCGCCACCAGCATTGCGAGGCCCGCAAATCCAATAACATCTGTGCGCCGGAGCATGACGCGGCCTCCTTCCGGCGTGTCCGGCGGCAGCGGTACCGCGTGGGACATGCGCAGGCCCAGATTAGTCACGGCTTGGTGTGATGTTATGCCGCAGGACGTCACGCCATGTCTGTGACCGGCATCACCGACCGCTTGTGCCCCGGGTCAATGCCGGCTGTGACAAGGGTTGGAAGCAGCAGAAACGCCAAACGCGCATGCTCCTCAACATTTGTTATGCCAGGCAGCCGGAGGGTTACGGCAGTGACGTATGGGAACGGCTGGGTGGAGGTCTAGACTTGTGCAATGGACACGCCGTCCAACGCGGGCCCGGCAGGGCTAAACCTGAATATGTCGTCCCCGGGACCTATCGAGCCGGGGAAGTCATCTGGGCGAGTGGTGTGGCTGGTTGTCGTGGCGGCGTTCCTGGCACTCGCCTTAGCCACGCCCACCGCGCACGCGGCCTGGCAGCAGGTGGCGCAATTTCTTAGTCTGCTGGGCAAGCCGGTGCCGGCTTCGGCCAACGTTCTTTCCGAACATGAGATTGAGCAACTGGACCGCATGAGCCCGCAAGCCCAGGCCATGCTGTTGCTGGAGCGCTCCATCAATCACTACAAAGGCGCCAACGATCAGATCGCCGCGCGCGTGCAGCAGTGGCGAGGCAAGCTGAAGATGGATGGCCGCCTTAACAATCTGTTCGTCACCGCGCTGAACTCCGACGACCTGCGGGTGCGGGCGGCGGCCATCGAGGTGGACCTGGCGGCGCGCAATCTGGAGAAGACGGCGGCCACGGTGGACCGGTTGGAGCCGGACGCCTATACCGGGGAGCAGGGCCCGCGCGCCAATGCGCTTTGGGATATTGGGCTGCTGGGCGGCCGCGGCATCGAGCCGCAGCGTAGCGCCCAGATTCTGTTGGCTTCCATTCACGACCAAAACGTGAACATTCGCTATTGGGTGGTGGAGGGTCTTTCTTATCTGGGCACCGATGACACCATCGCCCCACTGCTGGGCGTGCTGCATGATGACCCTTCGCCCATGATCCGCGAGCGTGCGGCTTGCGCCCTGGCGCAGTCAGGCATGCTGAGCGAAAAGCAGCGCCGCACCGCCGTGCCCAAGCTGCTCGACTTTGCCGATGATCCGGCGCTGGATGGGCAAACCCGCCTGTGGGTGTTCCAGGCGCTGCGCGACATCACCGGGCAGAATCTTCCACACGATGCCGCCGCCTGGCGCAACTGGTACAGCTCCAATGATGGACGCTGGCATCCGGTCACGCGCGACAGCCAATGAGCATCCCAGCCATGTCGTCGCTGTTCCTGGCTCGCATCCGAGGGCGCTCAGCCTCTTTTTGCCCGGCCCCATCTATTGCCTGCATGAGCTGTCCCCTGGTGCTGTTTCTTATCTTCTGGGCCGGCGTGTCCCACGCAGCAGTTACACATATTCCGATCAAATCGGGAGTTGTTCTGAAACCCGGAGAGGCGTACACGATCATTGTTCAGGCCAACGAACCGGTCGAGATCGGGTGGCTGGCCGTACAGGCCCAGCGCTGCACGACGAATTGTGTTCAGGCCACGGATCTGACTGGCGGCATCAACTACTCGATTGCGACACCACTGGGCGCATCAATGAAATACAAGCCTGTGTCCGGCAAAATATCGGTTGAATATAAGAACGTTTCCCGTCAACCCGTCACCATCAACATTTACCGGATCAAGCGGACTTGTGAGGCGGAAGCCTGCAAGTTCCTCGCTCCAGCTCAGAAAGGCCGCTGGCTCGTGTTCAAGGTTGAGGAGTTCAGGTCTATTGCGACCAGCAAGGATGGGTCCTACTCCGTGATTTCGGGCGTAGCACAATCGGGAAGGCCTTTCAAATTCAAAGCGGTGTGGTGGACGGATGAGAAATCCGCGTTTGCGGTAAACTGCTCCCCCTTCATCACAAGATTCCTAAACAATCACACGCCCGAGGATCAATACCGTCCCTACGTGATTTCGGGACAGGCCGTGGGCGATCCGTCCAACATCGTCTTAACTAAGATCGACACATGCGCGCCTAAAGCAGCGCATTTCGGCGTTCCTGAAGAAAATGTCTTCAAATAGCCTCGCCTCACTAGTTTCGCTGCTCCCGACGACAACAACCCCGTTGTGAGGTCTCTCTCGCTCCATACAAAACCCCTCTGTGTCCTTTGTCGTGAACGGTTTTTGCATCACACTAGGGTGTGACCCGCGTGGCTGCAGGGCCCCGGGGAAAAGCGAACAATGAACAGTTTACGGGGCCGCAGCAGCCCGTTTATGGAGGCGGGGCATGGCCTGCCGGCGCACGGTGGATGGCTGGCCGGGTCGTATAATGCCCTGTTTATGCGATGGCAACTATGAGCAGAACTATTCCTGGGTTGCGTTTAGCCCGCCGTATGTCGCGGCTGGGCACGGAAACTGCGTTTGAGGTGCTGGTCAAGGCGCGCGCCCTGGAAAAGCAGGGCAAGCACGTGGTGCACCTGGAGATCGGCGAGCCCGACTTCGCCACCCCCTCCAACATCGTGGATGCCGCGGTGGAAGCCCTGCACAAGGGCTGGACCCACTACGGGCCCTCCGCCGGTTTGCCTGACCTGCGCCAAGCCATCGCCGATGAAGTCAGCCGCACCCGTGGCATACCTGTAGCCGCCGACGAAGTGGTCGTAGTGCCTGGCGGCAAGCCCATTATTTTCTTTCTGATTCTGGCGCTGGTGGAAGAAGAAGATGAGGTGATTTATCCCAATCCCGGCTTCCCCATCTACGAATCCATGATCCGCTTTATTGGCGGCAAGCCGGTACCCATCCGCCTGCGCGAAGAGCTGGATTTCTGCCTGGACGTGAATGAACTGGCCGAGCTGATTACCGACCGCACCAAACTCATCATCCTGAATTCTCCCCAGAATCCCACTGGCGGCGTGCTCAGCTCGCGCGACATTCGCAACATAGCCGAAGCCATTGGCGACCGCGACATCATGGTGCTCTCCGACGAGATCTACAGCCGGCTGATTTTCGAGGGCGAACACCATTCCATTGTGGCGGAAGATGGGTTCAAAGAGCGCACAGTGATTCTGGACGGTTTTTCCAAGACCTACGCCATGACCGGCTGGCGCATGGGGTACGGCGTAATGCGCCCCGATCTGGCGACTCACATCGCTCGCCTGATGACCAACTCCAATTCCTGCACCGCCAGTTTTACCCAGGTGGCGGGAATCGAGGCGCTGCGCGGCGAGCAGTCTTCCGTGGAATTCATGCGGCGCGAATTTCAGCATCGCCGCGATATTTTTGTGGACGGCATTAACCGCATTCGCGGCTTCTCCTGCCGCCGGCCCAAAGGCGCCTTCTACACCTTCCCCAACATCAAGCAGACGGGTTGGCCCTCGAAGAAGCTGGCGGACGCGCTGCTGGAAGAGGCAGGCGTGGCTTGCCTTTCGGGCACGGCGTTCGGCGATTTCGGCGAAGGCTACCTGCGCTTCAGCGTGGCCAACTCCATTGACAACATCCAGACGGCGCTGCGGTGTATTGAGGAGTGGACGAAGAAGAATCTCTAACCACCTCACCACAAAGGACACGAAGGTAAAGCCCCAAAATCGGTTATCGGGGTGCGGCCTTCGCATCTTGCGTCTTTAGGATCAATTAAATCCTTTGTGAAACCTTCGTGTCCTTTGTGGTGAATGGTTTCGCGCTGTGATGCGCATCACTGACCCCCGGTACATACCGGCATAGGTTGATGAGTTGGACTATGTCTGTACCAGGGGCGCCCCATGGCACTCATTGATTCCCAGAGCGGCAAGCACATCCGTGACTATTCCATTGAGCAGTTAACCGAGGCCGCCAACCTGATGCGCGGCTACGACCTGGTGGCGCTGGCGGCTGCGGGCTCCGGCCACGCCGGCGGCACGCTTTCCATCATGGACATCACTGCGGCTCTCTACCTGCATGTGGCCGACCTCGATCCCAAGAATCCCCATTGGGAGCAGCGCGACCGCATCATCTGGTCGGCCGGGCACAAGGCGCCCGCTCTTTACCTCGGTCTGGCCTTCGCCGGCTTCTGCAAGCCCGAGGATGTCGTCACCTTGCGCAAGCTGTATTCGCCTTTTCAGGGACATCCGCACTGGCCCAAGCTGCCGGGCGTGGAAGTTTCCAGCGGCTCCCTGGGGCAAGGACTGAGCGTGGCGGTGGGCGCCGCGCTGGCCGCCAGGCTTGACGGTCGCAAGAACAAGGTGTTCTGCCTGATGGGCGATGGCGAGCAGCAGGAGGGCAACATCTGGGAAGCAGCCATGGAGGCGGCGCACTACAAACTGGACAACCTGATCGCCATCGTTGACTTCAACCGCCTGCAGATTGACGGGCCGGTGTGCGAGGTCATGAATATCGAGCCGCTGGAGGAAAAGTACCGCGCCTTCGGCTGGGATATTACGCGTATTGACGGGCATGACATGAAGCAGATTGTTGCGGCGTTGGAACAGACTAAGGAGCGGCCTGCGACCGGCAAGCCGCTGCTGATCATCGCCGCCACCATAAAAGGCAAGGGTGTCAGCTTCATGGAAAACGTGGCCGGATGGCACGGCAAATCTCCGAGCAAGGAAGAAATGCTCAAGGGACTCGCTGAGCTGGGCCTCGCTGAAAAAATTCCTTACGAACAACTGCTGGCAAAAGCTCGCCACTACCAGGCCGAAGTGGAAGAGAAGCTCGCAGCGAAGCAGCCCAAGTTTCGGCGCGACTACTGGTGGAATACCGGCAACTTCATGAACGTAAGAATGGAACCTACGCGCAAGGGTTTCGGTCAGTCGCTGGCGCAAAAGGGCGACGACCCGCGCGTGGTCTGCCTGGGTCTGGACATTTCCGGTTCCATCACTATCAGCGAGTTCTACGCCGGTCATCCCGAGCGTAAGCCGCGCTGGCTCAGCATGGGCATCGCCGAACAGTCGGCCACGGCCGCCGCTGCTGGACTGGCAAAGGAAGGCAAGCTGCCGGTGCTGGGCACCTATGCCACCTTCGCTGCGGCCCGCAACCTCGACCAGTTGCGCGTTTCCGTCTGCTATGGAAATTTCAACGTAATGGTGGCGGGGGCGCATGGCGGGGTTTCCGTCGGTCCAGACGGCGCCACTCACCAGGCGCTGGAAGATCTCTTCGCGGTCTGCGGCCTGCCCAACATGGCAGTCGTGGTCCCCTGCGACTCGATCGAAACGAAGAAGGCAACTGACTACCTGCTGTTGCAGCACATCGGACCGAAGTATGTGCGCTTTGCCCGCGAAGCCACACCCATCGTTACCACCGAGGAGACGCCGTTTGTCTTCGGCCAGGCAAACGTGATCCGCCTGCGCGGCGAGGCTGAGCAGTTTGTGGATGCTTTCGAAACCATTCTGGCCTCCGACTACCGCAACGAGTCGGAGGACATGAGCATTATCGCCTGCGGGCCCATGGTGCCAGAGGCGATGCGCGCGGCTTGGATTTTGAAGCGCGACTTCGACTGCGAGACTCGAGTTATCAACCTGCACACGCTCAAACCTCTGGACCGGGCCGCCGTCGTGCGCGCCGCCAAGGAAACCGGTGTCGTCATCACCGCCGAGGAGCATCAGATCGGAGCGCTCTCCGGGCGGGTCAGCGAAGTGATTACTGGGAGCGGCCAGCTCTACGGCTTGCCAGTAATTACCGGGGCCATTGGAGTCAAAGACCGCTTTGGCGATTCCGGCGCGCCCTGGGAACTGATTAAGGAATTCGAAGTCAGCGCCGAGCACATCGCGCAGAAAGCGGTGGAACTGCTGGCCATCAAAAAGTCGCACGCCCGCGAGCACGCCTTCGCGGCAATGTAGAAGCAGCAATCAGCACTCAGCATTCAGCATTCAGCCGCTGAGCATTTGGCAATTGGCACTTAGCCCTGCACGATTTTCTTACATATCCCAGCGACAACTCAGGGGCTAAATGCTCTGTGCTAAATGCCAATCGCTTATGCCCACGGGCTGAATGCTGACCGCTGAGTGCTGACTGCTTCTTCTGCAGTACAATTTCTAGTTTCATCTGTGGGGTCCCGACCGGCCAGAGGAACCATGCCTGAGAACAACAGCTTTCGTGTGTTTGCCACCTGCGACATTGGCGGCGAGGCGCTGGATCGCCTGCGCCAGCGCGGCTATGAACTGGAGGTTTATCCCAGCCCGGAGCCGCCGCCGAAAAAGCTGATTCTCGACAAGCTGCGCCAGGGACTGGATGGGCTTATTACCACGCTGCGCGATCCCATTGACGCTGAAGTGTTCGAGGCAGGCAAGCCACGCTTGAAAGTAGTAGCCCAGTACGCCGTCGGCTTCGACAACATCAACCGCGCCGACGCCAACCGTTACCGCATCCCCTTCACCCACACGCCGGATGTGCTCACCGAGGCCACGGCCGAGTTCGCCTTCTTCATCATGGGCGCGCTTGCCCGCAAGCTGTGGAACAGCGAGAAACTGGTGCGCGAGAACAAATGGGGCTCGTGGCACCCCTACCTCCCATTTCTGGGTGACGAAGTCACGGGTAAAACTATCGCCATCATCGGTACTGGCCGCATCGGCCTGGCCATGATCAAAAAATCCACCGGCTTCGACATGAACATCCTGTGCTACGACCCGGTGTACCAGAATCACGACTACGTCCAGGCTATCCAGCAGATCAAGGACCTGCGTTACGAGCGCCATCTCTACCCCGAGCGCACCTCGATCAAGTACACCAGCTTCGAAGACGCCATCAGGGCTGCCGACTTTGTCAGCGTGCACGTGCCGCTGCTGCGGGAAGGCGAGGCCAAGTCGCCCACTTATCACCTGTTCAACGAATTCACGCTGCGCATGATGAAACCCTCGGCCTACCTGGTCAACACTTCCCGGGGGCCAGTAGTGGATGAGAAGGCGCTCCACAGGGCGCTGAAGGAGAATTGGATTGCAGGCGCGGCGCTGGACGTCTTTGAAAAGGAGCCGCTGCCGGCTGACTCAGCCCTGCGCGATCCGGCGCTGGCCGACCGCCTGCGCCTGTTCAATCACTTTGCCAGCGGGGCCACCATCACGCGGCTCTCTCCTGATCCCAACAAAGGCATGGCGGGCCGCTGCGTGCAGGCCGTCATTGACGTGCTGGAGAAGAACTACGGCGGCGACCTGACAAGAGTGCCGAACCTGGTGAACAAGGAAGCGTTTGCCAAGTGAGTTTTCAGGGCCTGGCGCCCAGCACCCGATTCCCAGTTAAGTCCAGGGGGAAGATGTCCCTTGCGAGAAGGTGGGACAGCGGCGATAGTGAACCCATGGCAGATTTGGCCACACGCATTGAGGCACAGCAGGGAAGGGCGCTCACGCCCGAGGAGATCTTTGAGATCACGCGGGCGCGGGAAAAGGCGCTCTCCCGCCTGTTAATGGCCTACATCAGCGCCGGGCTGGCATTCATGCTGCTGCCCGGCACCTTCCTTGGCGTGTGGAACCTCATCTCGATTACAAATCGCCAGGCCGCTGACTCGGTGCCGGCGGCGTGGATCCAGGCGCACGGACACGCCCAGATTTTTGGCTGGATCGGCAGCTTCATCCTGGGGATTGGGTTTTATTCCATTCCCAAGCTCCGCCGAGCGGCCCAACCATTTGCGTTGTGGACCGCCTGGCTGTGCTGGGTGTTGTGGACCGCGGCCATGTCCCTGCGTTGGGCCGCCAGCGTGTACCTGTGGCACTGGCGGGTGCTGCTGCCGGCCACCGCGGCTGCGGAAGTGCTTGCCTTCGTGGTTTTTTTGTGCGCTGTTTCCGGGCACAGCGTCAAGCACGCGGGCAAACAGAAGCTGGACGCCTGGGTCTGGGTGGTTATTATCGCGTCGCTGGGCTTTCTGGCCGATCTGGCGGTCAACCTGGGAGAGGCTATCTCGGTTGCTGAGAAGGGGACTGGGCCGTTTTTTCCGCCCGCCTTCGACCAGCGGTTTCTAGTGCTTTCTACCTGGGGATTTCTGGTGCCCTTTGTGTGGGGCTTCAGCGCCAAGTGGCTGCCCGTGTTTCTCGGCCTGCGGGGTGTTCGAGGAGGCCGGTTGCTGGCCGCTGCGGGCCTGAACATAGCGGGAGTCGCATGGGCTTTGGCGGGGCACGCGTTGCCGGCCAGCATTCTGCTGTTGATGGGAGGCGTGGTTGCCATTCTGGCCCTGCGCCTGTTTGAGTCGCCGCAGCAGCCGCCCAAGACGAAGGGTGTGCACCACAGCTTTCCGGTATTTGTGCGACTGGCTTATGTGTGGCTGCTGATTGCCGCTTCCTTGGGGATCTGGGCGGCCACGCTGGGCGACGCTCCCGGCGCATGGGGCGCTTCCCGGCATGCGCTTACTGTCGGCTTTTTGGCCATGATGGTGTTCAGCATCGGGCAGCGCATTCTCCCGGCCTTTTCCGGCATGCGCCTCCTGTTCAGCCCGCGCTTGATGTTCGCCGCGCTGGCCCTGCTGACCCTCGGCTGCACCCTGCGCGTTACCTGCGAAGCTCTGGCCTATCAGGGCTTTGCCCGCTGGGCATGGTCTCTGCTGCCGGTTTCGGCGGTGATCGAGTTATGCGCAGTGACGGCGTTTGCGGTGAACTTGGCGGTGACATTTATTCGCAAGCCGAGAGTGGTGGGGACGGAGCCGGTAAGAAGCTAACATTTGGCGCTTGCCAATTAGCATATGGTCGTGAAGAGTTATGCTGATGCAAAGCGAGCCCGCATTGGCGGACCACCCCCTGGTCCGTGTCAGCGAGAGAACCTGGAATGGCCAAGTGCCAAATGCCAAGTGCCCAAGGCAAGTTGCTAAGGTTGCGGCCCCGGCCTGAAAAGGCATAATCTCCTGCTTAGTACCCATCTTCCGCCATGACCGACACCATCGTAGTCAGCGAGTGGGATTCTGACGTTTTCCATCAAAAAGTGATGGAGTTGGAAGCCCAGGGCTATGTGGCGCGCCGCGACACCTACCGCATCACCGCCGAAATGAATCCCGAAACGGGAATCGTGAGCCACGTGCACTTCATGGAGCTCTACCGGCCCGCTCAGGATTGACGATTTTCGATTGAGGATTGACGATTGAACCCCCACCTCACCTGACAAATCGTCAATCTACAATCTTCAATCGTCAATTGGGTCTAGCAGGCGAGCTGATCGCGGGATATCTTCAGCCCATTGAGATTACCGAGCACGGTGACGGCCAGCATCTCCTGGCGGAAGAACTCTTCGGCGGTGGCACGGACGTCCTCGGCCGTAACCGCCTCAATTTTCTCAATCAGCTCATCCAGCCCGAAGAAGTGGTCGAAGTACATCTCCTGCCGGGCGAGATTGGACATGCGGGCGGTACTGGACTCCAGGCTGAGCATCAGGCTGCCCTTGAGCTGGTCTTTGGCGCGGCGCAGCTCATCATCTGGCACGGGCTCGCTCTTAAGCCGGCGCAGCTCGGCTACGATGGAACCCACCACCTTGGGGGCCGATTCGCGCGAGGTGCCGGCATAAATAGAGAGGCAGCCGGTATCGCGGTAGGGGTTTAGATCGCTATAGCTGGCGTACACCAGGCCCTGGCGCTCGCGCACATTCTGGAAGAGCCGCGAACTCATGCCTCCGCCCAGCACAGTGTTCTAGATGTAGGAGCCGTAGCGCTTAGGGTGTGCCAGGGGATAGGCAGGCGTGCCCACGCAAATCTGCACCTGCTCCAACGCCTTCTTATTGCGCATGATGATGCGGGGATTAATCTTGGGCGGGGCGGTGTGATAGCCGTTGGAGCGCGGCTTGAGGTTCTGAAATTTCTCCACCACCAGGTCGGCGAACTGCCTGTGGTCTACGTGCCCGGCGGCGCACACCACCAGGTTGCCGGGATTGAAGCGTTCGCCGTAGTAATCGAAAAGGATAGGCTGTTCGAAGCGCTTTACCGTGTCCTTCGTGCCCAGGATCGGCTTGCCCAGCGGGTGGTCTTTCCAGAAGTTCTGAGTGAAGATCTCGTGGACCAGGTAGTCGGGGTTATCCTCGTCCATTTTGATCTCTTCCAGGATTACACCGCGCTCCCGCCCAATGTCTTTGACGTCGAA
>DASSQB010000362.1:0-2404 GCA_035702725.1 Terriglobales bacterium
TTAGATTTTTATAGTGCAGCTCTCTCAGCGAGCGCCGCGCTAACCTTTGCGATCTCTGCGTTGCATTTTTTTCAATCTTCAGTCATCAACCGTCAATCAGAGGAGCCTGTCGCCGCGGTAGAGCAGTTGGCCATCCACAACGCTCGCTTCTGCCATCAGCTTGTGAGGACGAACCGGTCCGGTGCCATCAATGTGCAGCACTTCGTGGCCGTGCGCCACAAGGTAGTCGGAAACCAGCATGCGATGGCAGCGGAAATAGACGCGCTCGGCGCACATGATGGCCGTAGGCGCCTGGCCGGCGAGGCGCAGCAATTCTTCAATGCCGCGCTGAAAGGGTTCGGTGAGCATGTAGTCGGCGTAATTGCGAAAGCTGTCGTTGCGCAGGGCCAAGTTGGGGGAATCGTCGCGCTGCTTCTTGCGCCGCCCGCCCAAGTCCTTCATCCAGACGTAGGCGATGCCCGCCCGCGGCAGTTCCTGTTCCAGCGCCTCGCGATTGAAGTGCGGCAGGCGCCGCGACATGGGAAAGGAGCGAATGTCCACCAGGGTGCGGATGCCATGCGCCTGCAGCGGTGCAATCAATTCCTGCAGGCTACGGGTGGAGTGGCCGATAGTGTAGATCGTCGCCAAAAACCTATTTCACCACAGAGACACAGAGTCACGGAGAATTGATGACTGAAGATTCCCGATTGAACGCCTCTTCCACCGTGAAGCTGATGCTTGTAGCCGCCCGCTATTCAATCTCAAACATCGAATCTTTTATCGGTTCTCTCTGTGTCTCCGTGTCTCTGTGGTGGATTAAGACTTTGAGACTGTCAGCAGCGCCTGCGCTACCGCCTCGTCCTGTTCCGGAAACACGGTGCGCAGATCGAGCAGCACGCGGCCTTCTTCGACGCGGGCAACGATGGGCGGCTCGCACGAGCGCAGGTACGCAGCAAGCTCATCGGCGCTGAAGCCTTCGCAGGTAACCACCAGCAGGCGTGTGGGAAGGCTGGCCGCCGGGGCAGCGCCCCCGCCGGCGACGGAACGGCCGTCCACAATTTTCACCCCGAGGCGGCCCTTCTCAGATTGGAGAGTCTTCTTGATAGCTTCGGCGCGCTGCTGGATTTCTTCCGTCGTAAGGCGCAGCATGTGCAGCGCGGGAATAGCGTCGTGGTCCTGCCGCACGTAGGCGAGCAGCGTGGCTTCCAGGGCCGCATAAGTGAGTTTATCCACGCGCAGGGCGCGAAACAGCGGATTGGAGCGAATGCGAGCGATCAGTTCGCGGCGGCCGCTCAGCATGCCAGCCTGCGGTCCGCCCAGGAGCTTATCGCCGCTGTAAGTCACCACGTCCACGCCGGCGCGCAGGCTGTCGGTCACACTCGGCTCGCCACTGATGCCCAGAGCGCGAAGGTCTACGAGCGCGCCACTGCCCAAGTCTTCCATGACTGGAATGCCGCGCTTGCGTCCCAGATCTACTAGCGCATTGACAGACGGCTGCTCGGTAAAGCCCGTGATCTGGAAATTGGAGCGGTGCACGCGGAGCAGAAGGCGGGTTTTTTCATTGATGTTGCGCTCGTAGTCGCCAATGCGGGTGCGATTGGTGGTGCCCACCTCGCGCAATATGGCGCCCGACTTGGCCATCACGTCAGGAATGCGGAAGGAGCCGCCGATCTCGACCAACTCTCCCCGGGAAACGATCACCTCGCCGCCCTCGGCCAGCGTGTTCAGACCGAGCAGAACGGCGGCGGCATTATTGTTGACGACAACTGTCGAGACCGACTCCGAGGCAGGGCGTTCGCGGGCGGGGGCGCCCGCGCCACAAGATTCAAATAGTCGTTCAAACAGGCGCTGCACGTGCACATCGCGCTTGCCGCGCTGGCCCTCAGCGACGTCAAATTCCAGGTTCGAATAAGTGGCCGCAACCTGGCGCAGGTGCTCGAGCGCGGCTGAGTACAGTGGCGCGCGGCCCAGATTGGTGTGCAGAACCACGCCCGTGGCGTTAATCACGGAGCGCAGTGAGAGCTGCAACGACTGCCGCAACTGGCGCTCTACCGCCTCAGCCAGGCCGGAAACCGCCAAATCCACCCCCGAGGCGTCCAGGCGCCCGGCGGCTATCTCCTCCCGCACGCGAGCCAGGACGGCCCGCGCCGCTTCCGTGATCGCGGCGTGGCCTTCGTGCTCGACCAGGCTGGTAAGCTCCGGAAGACGCAGAAGTTCGTCCACCGAAGGCAAGCGGCGATAGAGGCCGGATTTGTCGGCCACAGGCATTGCGGAGATTATCCCACAGCAGATTGCTCGCGGACTAAAGGTCGCTCAGGTTGAAAGCTGGGAAGGGCCGGATATTCACCCGGCTAAAGTCGGGTGCTTCCACAGCAGCAACAAACGATTAGCGGTTTTAGCCAGATTGCGTCGGCGTTGGAACGGT
>DASSQB010000363.1:0-3356 GCA_035702725.1 Terriglobales bacterium
CAGGTCTATGCACTTGCAGGGCTGCGGTATTCGGCGGGGAGAGCGCTCTCGATGGCGTCGTGGACGGCGGAGAGAAGCGCGTCGCGGTCGGAAAAGTGTTTTGGATCCAAAGGGGCGTGGAAGACCACGGTGGCTTCGCCCTTGCGAATGCCGAAGCGGCGCTTGGGCAGGAGGTAATGCGTGTTCACGATGGTGACGGGCACAATCGGAGCTCCGCTTTCCATGGCGAGATAAAAGGGCCCTTTCTTGAAAGGCAACAGGCGGCCGTCGAGGGAGCGCGTACCCTCCACAAAGATGGTCATGGGGATGCGCTTGGCCAGAACCTCGGCGGCGGCGCGCAGGCTGGCGATAGCGGCGTCGCGATTGCTGCGGTCCACCGGCACCAGCGAGGCCAGGCGCATAGCGCGGCCCAGAATCGGAACACGGAAGAGCTCCTTCTTCACCAGGACGGAGGTGCGGCGCGGGATGACCGGCACCAAAATAGGCGGATCAAGGTTGGAGACGTGGTTGGACATGAAGATGCAGGTGGCGGCGGGGTCGAGACGATCGAGGCCGACCAGCCTGACTTTAATTCCCGCCAGGCGGACGCCGGCGAAGGCGATGCGGGTGCCGAGCCAGTAGAGGAATTCGACGTTGCCGGTGATGAGCGTCCAGGGAATGGCGATGAGGGCGGCAAGGGGCGCCAGAAGGGCCCAGAAGCCGAGCATCAGCAGGGTGCGGATCACGAGCGGGCGGGGATGGCGGCAGGAGCTGCCAATTGCAAGCGCCGCGGCAACTTCTCGTAAATTCCGCCAAAGCCGCCGTTCGAGAGAATCACCACCACGTCGCCGGGACGCAGTTCGCCGCCGATTTGGGCGACGATGGCGTCGGCGTCGGGAATGGCGCGGGCGCGTTTGCCGGCGTGGTTGATGCGGGCGATGACAGCGGTCAGGTCGAGGCACTCGCTTTCGGGAATAGCCTCAGGACGAAAAACGCGGGCGACGACTACTTCGTCGGCGGTGGCGAGAGATTGCGCCAGGTCGTTCTGCAGAACGTTGCGGCGGAGCGTGTTGGAGCGAGGTTCGAGGATGGCCCACAGGCGGCGGCCGGGGTAGCGCGAGCGCAGCGCCTTGATGGTTTCGGCGATGGCAGTAGGGTGGTGAGCGAAGTCGTCAATGATGGTCACCCCATTAACCTCTGCTTTAACTTCCAGGCGACGCTTCACGCTCTTAAAAGCCTTTAGAGCGGCCGCGATTTGCTCCGTGGTGATGCCGTAAGCAGAGGCCATGGCGGCCGCGGCAGTGGCGTTGAGGACGTTGTACTCGCCGCCCAGGGAAAACTCGAAATCGGCCCAGTGACGGCCTTCGCGCAAAACCGACCAGCGGGTGCGCTGCGGATCGAGGCGAAGGTTAGTGACCTGCCAGGCGGCGTCATTCGTGCCGTAGCGTTCGACCGGGCAAAGCGCCTTGGCCACACATTCGCTCACATTCCTATTGCCTTCGAAGGCGATGACGCGGCCGCGGCGCGGCACCAGGTTCACCAGGCGCTTGAAGGCGGTCTTCACCGCGTCCAGATCCTTGTAGATGTCGGCGTGGTCGAACTCGACCGAGGTAAGGATGACGGAGTCGGGGAAATAGTGAAGGAACTTGGGGCCCTTGTCGAAGAAGGCGGTGTCGTACTCGTCGCCTTCGATTATGAAGTGGCCGCCATCGCCGAGGGCGAAGCTGCTGCCAAAATTTTCCGCAATGCCGCCCACCAGGAAGGCAGGGCGCTTCCCTGCCGACTGAAAAATCCAGGCCAGCATGGAGGTAGTGGTGGTCTTGCCGTGAGTGCCGGCGATGACGATGACTTCACGGCCACGGAGGAATTCGTCGTGCAGAATCTGGGGCAGCGAGCAGAACGGGATGCGGTGGTCGAGCAGGTATTCCAGCTCCACGTTGCCGCGGGAAATGGCGTTGCCCACAACGACCAGGTCGGGATGCGGCTGCAGGTTGGCTTCAGCGTAGGGCTGGGCCAGGGGAATACCGAGGCCGGCCAGGAAGTCCGACATGGGCGGGTAGGCGGCGGCATCGGAACCTGTGACCTTGAAGCCACGGTGCTTGAGCATGCCCGCCAGCGAGGCCATGGCGGTGCCGCAAATGCCGATAAGATGAATGTGACGATTGGATTTCATAATTTCGCCGAACGAACCACTTGGCCGGCGGGCACAACCGAAGATTCCAGCAGCCGCAGCCTGACGACCTCTGTGTTTGCTTGCAGTGAACAGCGCACGCCCAGGGGCAGAGTGATGTTCTCCCTTGTAACATGCCCGGAGCGCAGCCCGTAAGCAACGGGAATGTGCAGGTCGCGCAGTACGCGGGTAACCACCTGTTCCAGGGTGTAATCCAGCTCCACGCCGGGCGGAGCGCAGTCCAGCATCTCGCCGAACACGATGCCGCGAACGGCCTCCAGCTTGCCCGCCAGCTTCAATTGCATGAGCATGCGGTCCACCTGGAAGGGCTTGGCGGCCACGTCCTCCATAAAAAGGATAGTGTCGCAGGTATCAATTTCGAAAGGCGTGCCCAGGGAGGCGGCCAGCATGGAGAGGCAGCCGCCGTAGAGCGTGCCTTCGGCCGTGCCCTCAAGTAATACTTTAATCTCTGAGGCGGGAGGGAAATTGAGCTCCCAGGTGGAAGCGGCGGTCAAGGCCGCATTCCACGAGGCCAGATGCACACCTTCCGGCACGGCAAAATCCTTGGTGACCATGGGGCCGTGGAAGGTGACGAGGCCAGCGCTGGTAAACCAGGTCAGTAATGTAGTGACGTCGCTGTAGCCGACGAAAATTTTGGGGTGGCGCTGGAGCTTGGCGAGGTCCAGTTCCTGAAGCAGGTAGTTGGTGCCGTAACCGCCGCGGGCGCAGATGATGGCGCGCACGTCGTCGCGCTCAAACATTTCTTCCAGTTCGCGGGCACGGCGGCGCGCGGAGCCGGCAAAGTAGAGGTCGCGGTCGAGGATGGAGTCCTCGTAGACGGGTGTGTAGCCGAGGCGGCGCAAGCCCTCGCAACCGGCCAGGAGCAGGTCGCGCTTGATGGGGCTGCCGGGCGCGACGACGCCCACCGTGTCGCCGGGACGCAGCGGCGGCGGCTTGAGGCGCGGGTTGGGGTTTTTTTCCATGTGTCGTCCCTACGGGACTCGAATGTTCTGCGCTGTCCTTTCCCAGGACTTCCGTCCTGGGCTTTACTATTACGCCCCTGCGGGGCTGATTTGTCCGGAATCTTAGCGTTGTTTATCCCACGAGTTTCGTCCTGGGCTTTAGTATTGCGCCCCTACGGGGCTAGGGCTTCTCTCCGTCTTGCTTCCCCGGGCTAACGCCCGGGGCTACATTCCTGAGCCGCTTC
>DASSQB010000364.1:0-4423 GCA_035702725.1 Terriglobales bacterium
GACCCTGTTCGTGCGGGTGATGCGCACCGGCTCCGTGAAAGGCCGCAAACTCAACGTCATGATGCCAACCTGGACCTTTGACGGGATGACGGACCAGGACCTGAAGGACATTTACGCTTACCTGCGCACCATTCGCCCGGCTCGCCACCGCATTGACAACACGGAGAAGCCGTCGCTGTGCAAGATTGACGGCCAGATGCACGGCCTGGGCGAGATGAACTGACGGGCGTCGCCGCCCCTTCGACCGGGGCTCATGAAAAAAGGACAGGTCCTCCCCCCCAGGCCTGAAGCCAGGCCGGGCCTGTCCCATTTACATCCCTGTCGCGGCATGCTTCTCAGGTGCTGAATACCCGCACCTGGAACGGCGCGAGTGAAAGCGACAACCCGCCGAACGCCAGTTGCGGCGACGACCCTCCCTGCGGTGCGCCGTGTTCCTCGAGTTGCCCGATAATGGGCCAGAACCACGGCAGGTTGAAATTGGCGAAGTTGTCCGGCCCGGTATTTGCAACCACCACTACCTGGCCGGACTTCCCCAACAACTGCCCCCCTGTCCGGCAATAGGCGAAAACCCGCATTCCGTTATTGTCGTCAATGGTGGGATGGAAGTAGAAAAACTCTACTTCATTGCGCTGCAGCGCCGGATGCTCGGTGCGCAACGCGATCAGTTGCCCCACCCGGTCGCGAAGTGTTTTGTGGCCCAGGAGGTTAACCCTCTCCCAATCCACGGGGTCCGACTGCTTCAGCCGCCAGTTGTAGTGGTCCAGGTCATGAATGTCGGCAAATTCTTCGCCTGCCAGAAACATGGGAATGCCGGCGGAAGTGAGCATCAGGGCGAAAGTGCTGCCGATCCGCTCCAGGCTCTGCCCGTGCGCTGCCTGGACGTCAGGTGACTGCGTGGCGATGTTGTCCACCAGCCGCTGGATGAAATCAACTTCGCTCTCTCCGTCGTTGGGCTTGACTCCGGTGTAGCGCAGAATCTCCATCATGTGGAAGTTCATCAGCCGCTGCTCCAGGTAGGCTTCGACGTCGTGCGAGGTGATGTAGTTCACCGCCTTGCTCAAATCGCTGAAGCCAGAGGAGCGGTAGCTGTGGTTCTCGTCCCAGACCTTCTGCCCGGAGATCAGGCTGGCAATGCGGTCGCGGCGCGGCGCATCGCCCCAGGCTGTGCTCAGGTTATTGTCCAATAGCTCGCGGATTTGATCCCGGAAATCGAAGTTCCACATCGCATCCACCAGCGGTTTGTTGTTGTAGGCGTGATCGTCGGTAATCTGCGGCCGCCGCCAGGAATCCTCGGCGATCACGATGAACGGCCGGTCGGGAAATGTCTGGTTGTGCTCGTTCCACGCCCGTTCGCGGAAAGTTTGCAGAAAGTCCCAGTTGTTGATGCCCTTGAATTCATCAATGCGGAAGCCGTCAATGTGGTACTCGCGAATCCAGAATTCCGCCATCGTGTACTGGAACTCTCTCGCGTAATAGGTGTTGTTGACCGACTTGGCGTAACGGAACAGGCGCCCGTCGTAATCGTTGCGTTCCACCCCGTTCGTGTTCTCCTCGGTGCTGCCCTTTTTCAGGTAGTACCAGTCATCCGCCACCGTTTCCAGGGGACATTCGCGTGAATGGTTCATCACGACGTCCAGAATCACCCGGATGCCGCGCTGGTGGCAGCGTTTGATGAAGAACTTCATGTCCAGCGGTACACCCAGGTCCCAGTCGGGAGCGAAGAAGAAGCGAGTGCCGTAGCCCCAGTTCAGCGTGTCCGCCGAATCCTGCACTGGAAGCAGTTCAATGGCGTTGATGCCCAGGTTCGCCAAGTCGTCCAGGTGCTCAAACACCGCTTTCTCGAAGGTGCCCAAGTCCACCTGGCGGACCTGCTCGGCTTGCGACATCCAGCGCACCGGCATTTCGTAAATGACGATCTCGTTGTTGTTGGGCAGGCCGCCCGCTTGCGGCAGTTCGTCGTCCCAGCCGAATTCACGGCCAACCCGCTTGCCGTTGTGAATGGTGAATGTTGACCGGTAACCTCCGAACTTCTCCAGTTCCTGCGCAAACGGGTCGGCCACCGGGGAGGCGGCGTTGCCGTCAACGATGAAGTCGTACTCATAGACCCCGTCGTCCAGACCCAGGGTGTTCACATCAACTTCGAAAATACAGGGATCCTTGGTGCTGAGCGGTTCGATTTGCCATGCTTCTCCGAAGTGGTCGCGCTCCGCAACATCGGCAAATCGCAGATCCACCTTCTTCGCTCCTGGTGCCGGTATTCTGATGATAGGTGAAACAGGGGTTAGTTTTGGGCGCGGAACCTGCAGGGGAATTGCTGTTGCTGCCATAGATTACCTCCTACTGCGATGGTTGTTCAGGTGCGCATAGATCTCCGTGCGGGGAAAGGTCTTGCCTTAGTGTTGCGGCGACACTCGGCGGCTTCGGTCCGGAGCGGGCAATGGCGGCAAAACGTGGACCGGTGTTTGTGAGGAGCGTCCTGCCGGCCGGAAATGGAAGTGAAGAGGCAACCGCCTGGTGGCGTTTCTTCTTCGCGGCAATTCTACTCTTGGCCGAGTTCCACAGGTGTGGTTTTTTACCTGGCTGGGGAAAGTGAGAATCGTGACCCGGGTTTTGAACGAAACAATGCCGAGGTCAGGAAAAACCCTACGTCAAGGCGAGCAGGAATTGAATAAATGCACAACCACCCTTAACTGCGAAGGTGCGTGAGGAGCGGAATCTCACGCCGCGAAATCCACCTTGGCTTGATGAGGAATGATGCCGGCGTGGTGCCCCATGTCGAGCAGGCGCCGCACGGCTTCACGGCCGTCCTCACCGTAGTCCAGGGTGCGCTCGTTCACGTACATGCCGACAAACTTGTCGGTCAGTTGCGCATCCAGGTCGCGCCCGAACTGCTTGGAGTATTCCAGCGCTTCTTCCCGGTGGTCGAGCGCGTACTGAATGCTGCCGCGCAGCGCCTTGGCCACACCGGCAATGGTTTCTGGGCCCAGGCTGCGGCGGATGGCATTGCCGCCCAGCGGCAGCGGCAACCCCGTAATGCGCAGCCACCACTGTCCCAAATCCACAACCTTCTGCAGCCCGCTCTTGGGATAGGTGAGCTGCCCTTCATGAATGATCAGCCCGGCTTCGAACTTGCCCTCCACCACCTGGGGAATGATTTGGTCGAAGGGCACAACCGCGGTTTCAATTCCCGGCGCAAACAGGCGAAGCGTCAGGTAGGCGGTGGTCAGCGTGCCCGGTACCGCCACCCTGATGTTCTTGATCTCGCTCTGCGAAAATGGCCGCGTGGCCACGATCATAGGCCCGTAGCCTTCCCCCACGCTGCCGCCGGAGGAGAGCAGCGCATAATTCTCCTGGATATAGGGATAAGCCGCGAAGGAGATGGCGGTCAGGTCGTAAACCGCCTCATGCGCCTTGCGGTTCAGAGTTTCAATATCGCAAAGCGTGTGCGTGAAGCGCAGTCCCGGCACTCTCACCTTGTTGGTGGCCAGCCCGTAGAACATGAAGGCGTCGTCGGAATCGGGACTGTGGGCCACCGTGATCTCGCGGACACCGGTCTCGGCTTCCAGTTCGGCAATGCGCGAAGGGTTGGTCGGATTCACGGATTCACCTGGTAGCTGCGGCGGAAGCGGCTGGCTGCGCCGGCCGCGGCCATCACCTTCATGATTTCGGCAAACAAAAACGGATACAGCCCAAAGGCAGCCGCCTGCACAAACGGCACATGCGCGATCACCATTAGCCAGCTCACGCCACCGGCAAAGAGCACAATCTCAGCCGCCACGGATGCCGCCAGCGCGCGGGTAAAACCACGGCTGCCGCGCTCCCACAGCCAGCCGGCCACAAACGCGACCACAGGGTAGGCGATCAGGTAGCCACCTGTCGGTCCCAGCAACTGCGCGATTCCCCCCGGGCCAGTGGGATTAAAGAACGGCAGCCCGACAGCGCCTTCGGCCAGGTACAGCGCCAGCGCGGCAAATCCCCGCCGGCTGCCCAGCAACAGGCCCACCAGCAGCACGGCAAAGTTCTGCACCGTCAGGGGCACCGGCGTAAAGGGCAGCGGCAGCGTGATGTGCGCGCACAGCGCCACAAACAGGCTGGCCCCCACGACCACCGCAAAATTGCGCGCCAGGGCATGCGAGCGGGAAGGAAGAGTGCGGGTAACAATCTGCGAGCTCATAGATCACCTTCGCAACCGCACAGGATATCAGAAGCCAATGGAGGGTTCGCGGTCGGGAGTCACCGTCCCTAGTGATGAACCAGCATTTTGCGGGGTGCCCCACATTTGGCCGCACAGAAATGCCGCTAAATCCTTGTCAAATCCGTAGCGGCCATATGTAGGGATTTACCCTGGATTGTCGTGCTTCCGTCAGAATGGATTTACTCGTACCCAAGCGCAGCCATCGCATCCACGCCACGGCGAGCGCTT
>DASSQB010000365.1:0-5089 GCA_035702725.1 Terriglobales bacterium
CACTTTGCCTAGAGCTCAGACAGCTTTTGCCTGGCAGGGTGGAGTTGAGGGATTGAACAAACCACAAGGTCCCTAGACTCGCGCTCCCCCTTCGCTCAGGGCAGGCTTTCGCCAAGCTCGGGCCGCGCTCGCTCGGGATGACAGAGCAATTAAAGGGCAAACTGCTACGGCCCGGCTGAAGCCACACCCTTTCAAGACAATCCGAGCAAAAGATTTGATATAGTCTGCCCCCGGGGTGCCCAATGGCTCGAATAGTCCGCTGCGGCCTGATCCAGGCGCATAACGTGCTCGATGCCAGCCACACGCTGGCGCAAATCAAGAAGGCCATGATCGAGAAGCACGTCAAGTTCATCGAGAAGGCAGCTAAGCAGAAGGTACAGATCCTGTGCCTGCAGGAGCTCTTCTACGGCCCGTATTTCTGCGCCGAGCAGAACGCGCGCTGGTATGAGCTGGCCGAGCCGGTGCCAGAAGGCCCCACTACCAAGCTGATGCGCAAGCTGGCGGCCCGCCACCACATGGTGCTGGTGGTTCCAGTTTATGAACAGCCGATGCCGGGAGTGTACTTCAACACCGCCGCGGTCATTGACGCTGACGGCACTTATCTGGGCAAGTACCGCAAACACCACATCCCGCACTGCCATCCCGGATTCTGGGAGAAGTTCTACTTCACGCCCGGCGACCTGGGATATCCCACTTTCCAGACCAAATTCGCGCGGGTGGGAGTCTACATCTGCTACGACCGCCACTTCCCGGAAGGGGCGCGTATTCTGGGCCTGAACGGAGCGGAAATTGTGTTCAATCCCTCAGCCACGGTGGCCGGGCTCTCCGAATATTTGTGGGAACTGGAGCAGCCGGCGCACGCGGTGGCCAACGGTTACTTCGTAGGCGCCATCAACCGCGTGGGCGAAGAGAAGCCGTGGAGCATCGGCGAGTTTTACGGCAAGAGCTACTTCTGCGATCCACGAGGCAAGATTGTGGCGCAGGCCAGCCGCGATAAGGACGAACTGGTGACGGCGGACCTGGACCTGGACATGATCACCAAGGTCCGGCAGACATGGCAGTTCTTCCGCGACCGCCGGCCGGAGACCTACACCCAGCTCACCTCGCAGTCGGCATTCAGCGCGGCCGCCGACTGAGACATCGCCATGGCTGCCACTCCATCTTCCACGGCACAATCGCGCCTCGCCGGCAGTTCCCTCTACAACCCTGACCTGGCGCCGGTTCCGGCCGAGCGTCGCACCTGGAGCACGTACAACTACTCGGCGCTCTGGATTTCCATGTCGGTGAACATCCTCACCTACATGCTGGCCGCCAGCCTCATCCAGGGCGGCATGGACTGGAAGCAGGCGCTGGCCACGGTGTTCGTGGGCAACTGCGTCGTGCTGGCGCCCATGCTGCTGAACTCGCATCCCGGGGCGCGCTACGGCATTCCGTTTCCGATACTGGCGCGGGCATCGTTCGGGGTGCTGGGCGCGAACGTCGCGGCCTTGCTGCGCGCCATCGTGGCCTGCGGCTGGTTCGGCATACAAACCTGGATTGGCGGAGAGGCCATCAACACGCTGCTGGCCACGCTCTGGCCGCAGTGGAAGCAGGTGCCGCTGGCGCCGTGGCTGTGCTTTTTCTTGTTCTGGCTCATTAATCTGGTGGTCATCATCAAGGGTGTGGAGTGGATCCGGGTTCTGCAGGGGCTGAGCGCACCGGTGCTGATCGGAGTTGGGCTGCTGCTTCTGGTGTGGGCCTATCGCGCCGCGCACGGCTTTGGACCCATGCTGGCAGCGCCGTCAAAATTCGCCAACTCTGCCGATTTTCTCAAGTTCTTCGTTCCCGCGCTGAATGGAACTGTGGGCTTCTGGGCTACGCTTTCGCTGAATATCCCCGACTTCACCCGCTTTGCCCGCGGGGTGCGGCAGCAGGCGGTGGGGCAGGCGGTGGCGCTGCCCACCACCATGGCGCTCTATTCCTTTATCGGAATCGCGGTTACCTCGGCCACGGTGGTCATCTATGGCAGCGCCATCTGGGACCCGGTGCAACTGCTCAGCCGCTTTCATTCGCCGCTGGCCGTAGTGCTCGCGCTGCTGGCCATTCTTCTGGCCACCCTGAATGTGAACATCGGGGCCAACGTAGTTTCGCCCGCCAACGATTTTTCCAACCTGCGCCCGCGGCTCATCAGCTTCCGCACCGGCGGCATCATCACCTGCTTCGCCGGAGTGGCCATGATGCCGTGGAAGCTGCTGGCCAACTACAAGACCTTTATTCTGGGCTGGCTGGGCGGCTATGCGGCGGTGCTGGGGCCGCTGGCGGGCATTCTGATTTGCGATTACTACCTGGTGCGGCGGCGCTCGCTGGCCGTTGACGACCTCTACCTGCGCGGCGGCGTTTACGAATACTCGGCCGGGGTGAACTGGCGGGCCGTGGGAGCGCTGGCCATCGGCGCCGGTGTTGCGCTATCGGGATTGGTGATCCCGAGCTTCCGCTTTTTATACGACTATTCCTGGTTCGTCGGCTTCGCCGTGGCTTTTGTCGCTTACTATGCCTTGATGTACTCAGCCCCCGCCGCTCAGCCTGTGCCGGAGTCCTGACCAACCCGGACGTCAACCTACGCTCTAGTCCGAGCCTTGGGGGCAGTTGTCTTCTGGCATAATGTCAGGCACGCCACCCGGCGGAAGGAGCTCCCCCTTGCCCAGGATCAAAGTGCACAACCTCACCCTGAACTACGAGCAACAAGGATCAGGAGAACCCCTCATCCTGATTCCTTATCTCACCGCTGATCACGCCTGTTACGCCTTCCAGGTACCGGAGTACGCGAAACACTTCACCTGCATTTCGGTTGACCTCAGGGGAACAGGAGAATCAGACATCTCGCCTGTCGCTTATTCCACCGAGCTTCTCGCCGATGACAGTGCGGGGTTCATGCAAGCGTTAGGATTGCAGGCGGCACACATTTCTGGTGTGTCTCTCGGCTCGGCCGTAGGGACGTGGCTGGCGGCGAAGTATCCCGCGAAGGTGAAATCGCTTTCCCTGCACAGCAGTTGGCCGAAGACCGACCCCTTCATAAAGACCGTGGTCGAAGGCTGGCAGACGATGGCCCAAGCCTTGCCCAGCGTGGCGGAAATGACCATTCGCGGCATCTTCCCCTGGTGTTTTACCCCCGAACTGTACGCCGCCATGCCGGAGTACATTCAATCGCTGGCAGAATTTGTGCGGGGGAGGCCGGCGCAATCACTGGCTTCGTTTATGCAGCAGTCAGACGCAGTAATCAACCACGATGCCGAGGGACAGCTGGCCGGAATTACGGCGCCGACCCAGATTACGTTTGGCCGTTTCGACCAGGTGACCTCGACTCGATTTGCTGACCGCCTGAAGCATGGCATCCGCCATTCCGAACTGGTGGTGTTTGAAGGCTGTTCCCACGCACCCCTGTATGAGAAGGTGGAGGAGTTCAACTACAAAACCTTGCAGTTTCTGCAACGGCAAGCGAGTGCGCCGCCGCGAGCTGTCGCGGTGTGATTGTGGAGCTTTGCCGCGCGGCAACTCCATTGATTAGCGAGCATTCAGTTGGCGCTGATATTCGGCCTCATCGAAATGGCCTTTGGAATCGGCGATGAGGCCGTCGGCTCCCATCCTCCATTCCTCGTATCCGCTGATCCGGACGGCGTTGCCGGTGCCGCCTGGACCAATGTTGGTTCCCGTCAGCGTCCAGCGAAACACCGCCCGGCCGCCCTCGATGCTGATCCCATCCATAGTGACAGCCATGTCGGGAAAGGCGGTCATGAAGCCCTGAGCGGCGGCGGCGATGGCGGCGCGGCCCACGTTAGGGCTGGCGGCGTTGATCTTCAGCGAAGCAGCCGGGCTGAAGAATTTCGCCACGCTGGCCGCATTCTGACTTCCCCAGGCTGCGGCGTAGCGCGTGGCGAACTGTCGCAATTGATCGGCGTTCATCAGGGCAGCATTTTATCCGGGAAACTCGACTTCACCAGAATCTCTCGTGCACCGTTGGCGGCCATCGGCTACTGCTGCGGCAAGGCTGCGGTGTGGCGTCCCACCTTGGGCACCACTTGGCGAGCAAACGCGTCCAATTGAGCTTCCTCGTCGCCCGACATTAGATAGAGGTTGAATTGGGTGACCCCGGCTGCGGCGAGAGCATGCAGCTTTTCAATTTGCCGGCTGGCCGGGCCCACCAGGCAGAAGCGGTCCACTACTTCGTCGGTGACGAACTGCTTGTTGTCGCTCTCCACTTCGCAATGGTGGCGGTAGTCGTACCCGGGGCGGTTACGCACATAGGAAACCAGGGCCGCGGGCAACTCTTCCGGCTTGTAGCGGTTGATCAAATCCACCACGTGGTTGGAGACCAGCGCGGGAAACCAGCGCACGTGCTCGCGCGCGGCTTTCACATCGTTGGAGAGCCAGGCGGGCGCCGCCGCCATGATCTGGATGTCGGAACGCTTGCGGCCGGCTTCTTTCGCGCCCTGCCAGACGAAGCCCAGGCACCAGGCAATAAGATCGGGATCGGCGAACTGCAGGATGATGCCATCGGCGATGTGCCCCGCCAAACTCAGCACCTTGGGGCCGTAGCCGGCAATCCACACCGGCGGCGAACCCTGGGCCCAGGTGATCTGCGTGGGCTGGCCGTCGTACTGGATCTGGCGGCCGGAAGTTAGCGCACGAAAATTGGAAACAGCCTCTTCCAGATGCGCGGAGGTCACCGGCTTCTTGCCCAGCACGCGGCGGGAGCTGTCGCCGCGTCCGATGCCCAACTCCATGCGCCCGCCGGAAATCACGTTAAGCGTGGCGTAGAGGCTGGCAGTCACGGTAATGTCGCGGACCGCGGGATTGGTCACGCAGGTGCCGAGGCGCAGCTTGCGCGTGTTGGCGGCCATCAGCGCCAGCAGCGGGTAGGGATCCTTCCACAGAATGTGTGAGTCGAATATCCAGCCGTACTGGAAGCCGAACTGCTCGGCTTGGCGGGTGAGGCCGAGAATGCTTTCCACGGACAGGTCAGGTTTTAAGGTGAAGCCGAACTGCATAGCCACCCCCCCGGAGATGCGCGAGTTTAGCACAGGCGTCAGACATTCGCGTCCTCTGCGTTCCA
>DASSQB010000366.1:0-2160 GCA_035702725.1 Terriglobales bacterium
GGGCGTCGGCTTTTGTACAGCATGCCGGACACAGTGTAAATCCCGAACGTCAGGAGGGCCCGCACGCGCACTGCATCGAAGTTGACAGGAACGACCGCTATGCCGTTGCCGCTGACCTGGGTCTCGACCGCTTGCTGGTCCATCGCTTCAATTCCCACACAGGGGCGCTGGCGCCGAATCGCCCCCCGTTTGCAGAGGTGAAGCCGGGCTCAGGCCCGCGCCACACCGTATTCGATCCCACCGGCAGATTTTTGTACCTGGTTGATGAAATGGCATCCACGGTTTATGCCTTTTCCTACGATCCTCAAAAGGGCAAGTTGGGGCCCCTGCAAACCATTTCAAGTTTGCCGAAATCCTTTCACGGTGAGAACGACGCGGCTGAAATCGCAGTGCATCCTTCCGGCAAATTCCTCTATGTCTCCAACCGGGGTGATGACAGCATTGCGGTTTTCGCTATTGATCCCGGCACGCACACGCTCAAACCGGTCGAGTACGTTTCCACGCAGGGAAAATCCCCCCGCAGTTTTGGTATCACCCCGGACGGCGCCTATATGCTGGCAGCCAATCAAAAATCCGATAGCGTAATCATCTTTCGAATTGACCGGAACACCGGCCGGCTGATCCCAACCGGACAGTCGCTGGCGGTGACTTCTCCAGTATGTGTGAAGTTCCTGGCACCCGAATGACCGTATTCAACCTCGCGGCACGGGAAGCGTGTCCCCAGCGCTCCGCGCGCTTAGCGCCGCTTGATCGCTAAGGGCGCGCGCCGGATCCACAAAGAGCCAGGCCACGGCGCCAACCCCGCAAAGCGCGGCAGCTACAACAAAGGAAGCTGTCCAGCCAAAACGGGCGGCGATTGCCGGAGTCAAAGACGCGGTCAGCGCTCCCCCCAGCTGCGCCCCCATATTCATGAAGCCGGAAACGGAACCCGAGGAAGAACCGGCGATATCCGCCGTGATGGACCAGAATGAGCTCTGCGACAGGTACAAAGCGCCGGCCCCGCCGGCGAGTACCACGCTGGCCAGTCGCGCACTGCCGACCGTGGATCCGAACAGCAGGAATCCAGCCGCCATGGCGATGGAAACGACCGCCACCCCGCACCGCCCTATGCGGCGGCCATAGCTGCGGCTAAGCCGATCGCTGATCGCGCCGCCGATGGGACAGCAGCCGGCCATCGCCAGGAAGGGAAGCATGGCATAAAATGCGGTCGCCTTCAGATCCAGCCCCCGAACCGTGGCCAGGTAGATGTAAAACCAGCTGAAGAAAATCCAGGCTACGTATCCGTAGCAGAAGTAGCTGATGGTAACCGCCATCACTTCCCTGCTCTTCAGCATGGCAGACCAGGGTACTAGTGCTTGAGTTGCAGGTTGGCTGGTCGGTTCGGTTGCCTCGCTTGTCGGCAGGCTCAGGCCGGAGCGAATTATCTCCAGTTCGAGCTGCGATACTCGGGGGTGCTGTTCAGGGCGATCGCGAGCCATAAGGTACCAGATGGCACCCACAAGGAAACCGATGACGGCGCAAACCCAGAATGAGACTCGCCAGCCGTAGTGGGCCATGACATAGGTAACCAGCGGGGGAGTGAAACCGGCGCCGGCGCCCACGCCGGCAAAGATCCAGCCATTGGCGGTTCCGCGTTCCTGCATCGGGATCCACCGTGCGACGAACTCGTTGGAAGCGGGATAGATCACGGCTTCGCCGGTGCCCAGCAGGAAACGAATGGCAATAAACAGGGCCAGTGCGGTTCCCACCCCGGAAGGAACGGCTGCCGTCAATGCTGTGAAGATGCCCCACCACAACACGCCAATGGTGAGCACTCGCCGTGATCCGAGCCGGTCAGCCAGCCGCCCGCCGACGGTTTGAAACAGCGCATACCCGACCAGGAACGAGCTGAATATCCATCCCAGTTCGACGTTTGTGAAGTGGTACTGATCCCGAATCGAACTTCCTGCAATAGAAATGTTTACCCGGTCGAGAAAAGCCACCGAGCTCAGGACAAAGAGCCAGAAAACAAGCAGGAACCGTACGTGGCTTGTATTCGCGAGTGGCAGGTTAGCTCCTTTAGCCCAAGGCGCTCTTGCTCACGGACGCCGAACCTCACTGCACCGACATGCGCAACTTCGACCCTTTCTGCTGCAACAACTGGTTGAATTGTTCGATCAT
>DASSQB010000367.1:0-2914 GCA_035702725.1 Terriglobales bacterium
AAGCCGTTGGAGCGGGAGACGTCTTCCACGTCGAAGTACGACGGCGCCGTGTCCAGGATTTTGCGGCTCTTGGAGAAACTGCGCCCGCCGTCCCGCGATTCGGTAAAAGCGATGCTGCTGCCGTCCGCCCAGACTACGTAAAGGGTTCCGTCTGCGCCTACCGCCCCGGTGAAGCCCTCCACTGCGCCGTTGTCGTCGCGGGGCAGGCCTTCGTGGGTGCTGATCTCGATAGGCGCCGACCAGGTCTGGCCGCCATCGGTAGAACGCGAGAACAGGATGACGGACTTGGTCAGGGTGAACTGGGTCCAGCCCACGTAAAGGTTGCCGGCGTAGCGGCTGTTCGAGTTGTCGGCCGCGATGTAAGGCTTGTCTTCGAAGGGAATGTCCGGCGTGGTGGCGTGTTCGATGACGGGGATGGCGTTTCCCTCCCAGGTCTTGCCGCCGTCGAGCGAACGCTTGATGAAAATTCCATTGCGCGTGGCGTTGTGGCCCCAATAATTCGTAGTGCCCAGCTTGTCGAAGGCGATGTAGCACAGAATGGCGTGTCCCTGGGCGTCATAGGTGACGGAAACGTCGCCTGAGATTTTGTAATTCTTGGGTGGCACTCCCGGGGCCTGGCTCCAGGTGCTGCCCGCATCCTCGGAGTAGGCGATGTGCGCGGGCACCTGATAAGCGGCCACGATCTGCTGCGGGTTGCGCGGATTCACCGCGATAGAGGGTTCGTTGAAGTAGCCGGGTTCGGCCGTCAAGGTGATTACGTGCGCGCCTGGAGCCGGCGGCAATTGTTGCGCGGCGAGGAAGGCGGAGAAGAGGAGTGGGAGGACGGCAGGGAAAGCCTGGCGTAGTCTTTGAATTAGCATTGCAATTCGCAATTCAGCAATTTGTAATTGGTTAATTTGCACTGGTTGCGGCAGTCAAATTAGAAATTACAAATTGCCAAATTACAAATCGGGGGAGCCATGGCGACCACCGGCATGCCGGCATCCACAATCCTTGACCACCGCATGGTTTCGACTGCCTTTGAACTGGAGGGCTACCGCATTGTGCGTAACCTGGGCGTGGTCCGCGGAATTGTGGTGCGCTCCCGGTCACTTTTCGGAACGATCGGCGCCGGGCTGCAGACGCTGGTGGGCGGCAATATAACCCTGCTGACCAAATTATGCGAGAAGACGCGCGAGGCGTGTATCCAGAGCACGGCGCTGCGCCCGAAGCGTTCTGGAGTCATTTTTACTTGACTGACGATTTTGAGTACCAAACCATCTTCGACAAACTTTGGGAGAAGCGGCTCCCCGGCCGCTGCCGCAGTCTCAAATGAAGCACTCCAAAGACGAAAGTTCCACTCCGAGTCGTTGGAGGTAAATTTTTGTTTCACCAAAATGGCCCCATCTATGAGATGAGTTTCAGGAGAGGCGATTTATGAATCTCACTAACCACCAATTCCGCCTGGCCGCCCGCCCCGTGGGCATGCCTAAGCGCAGCGACTGGAACTACACCGAAGAGTCGGTGCGCGAGCCCGGCAACGGCGAATTCCTGGTCAAGGTGTTGCAGATTTCGCTCGACCCGGCCATGCGCGGCTGGGTAAGCGCCATGCGCTCTTACATGCCGCCGGTGGGCATCGGTGAGGTGATGCGTGCGCTTGCGGCAGGCCGCGTAATCGCTTCGAAGAACCCCAATTTTGCTGTCGGCGACCACGTTTATGGCGTATTTGGCGTGCAGGAATATGCCATCTCGAACGGCCAGGGCGTGAACAAGGTAGATACGCGCCTGGCGCCTTTGCCCAAATACCTCAGCGTGCTGGGCATGCCGGGCATGACCGCCTACTTCGGCTTCCTCGACACCGGAGCACCCCAGCCCGGCAACACGGTGGTGGTTTCAGCCGCCTCCGGTGCGGTGGGTTCAGTTGTAGGACAGATCGCCAAAATTAAGGGCTGTCGCGCGGTGGGCATTGCCGGCGGCGAGCAAAAATGTGAGTTCATCACCCGCGAACTGGGTTTTGATGCCGCCATTGATTACAAGAGCGAAGATGTAATTGTGAGCCTGAGGAAGCACTGCCCCAAAGGCATTGACGTTTATTTCGACAACGTTGGCGGCGACATTCTCGAGGTGGTGCTGACGCAAATTAACCTGGGTGCGCGCATCGTCATCTGCGGCGCGATTTCACAGTACAACAACACTACCCCGGTAAAGGGACCGAGCAACTACTTTTACCTTCTGATCAAGCGGGCCACCATGAAGGGTATGTTGGTCACCGATTTCGTGGATCAGTATCCTCAGGCCGGGCGCGAGATGGCGGGCTGGATGGCGGCAGGGAAGTTGAAGTCTCGCGAAGACATTGTCGAAGGCCTGCAGAATTTTCCGGAAGCGCTGCTCAAGCTCTTCACCGGCGAAAATTTCGGCAAGTTGATCCTGAAGGTGGCCGATTCCTGACCGGCTATTGTTTTTGTGTGTTGCCCCTTCGGGGCTCTAGTTCATTTGGCGGCAAACCCCGCGCTCACGTGGTGGGCTAAGGGCCGTTTCGCCCTTCCTGCCTGCCCGGAATTCGGGCGAGGGCCGCCCGCGCCACATAAAGCTTTCGGAAGGGCTCGGCTTCAGCCGAGCCACTCAGGGCAAAATCACGCTTGGCCTTTAGCCCCTGAGGTGATTTCAAGAAGCGACCCTCAGCGGCTGAAGCCGCAGTCCTGACCCTCCCTTACGGCGCAGCTAAAGCTGTGCCCTTCCGAAACCACACCTCTAGGCACCCCTTCGCTACCAGCCAACAGCAGAGCGCCGGTCCAGCCACGCGGGCGAGGGCGCCCGCGCCACAAAGTGGTACTGAACACAGGGGAAGACTTCCCGACTCCTGACTCCCGACTCCTGACTGCCGACTCCTGACTCCCGACTCCCGACTACTTTTTTCACTCCCCCAGCAGCTCCC
>DASSQB010000368.1:0-29965 GCA_035702725.1 Terriglobales bacterium
GGATTTTCGACGGAGCGTTATCGCCGCGTTACGTAAACTGACCTGACTTCCGGTTTGCTCGTGATGGTATCAGAACAAACGTCCATCCGACGCCAGACGGAACCCCTGTGCCAGTGAGACGCAATTGCATACTCAACTAGGGGATAGACACGGGTGCCCATGCAGGCGTTGCATCTTCCCATTGGTTATCTGTCAGTGGTCGTTGATTGGAGCCATCCGCGTTCATCACGAAGAGTTCACCGTAAGGCTGAGGAACGCTGTCGTGGAGTGGCGCCTCATCTTTGAATCCGAGACGGGCGCTGCTGAAGAGGACATGCTTTCCATCGGGAGACCATACAGCGTGTGCATCATTTCCCGGAGCAGTGGTCAGCCTCTTTAATCCGGTCCCATCGGGCCGGATCGTGTAAAGGTCATAGTCGGCTTCACTAAAGCGCGTGAAAAGGATGACATCGCCCTTGGGAGACCAGGCAGGAAAATTGTCGGATCCAGAAGTCAGTTGTGTCGTGGATCCATCGTCGAGATTGATGATTCGGAGACCGTACTCGGTCTCGCTCCAGAAGCGAAATACCATCCGCTTACCATCCGGGGACCAACTCGGGAACCCGCTGTTTCCCGCAGTCCTGGTTACATCGCGGAGTTCCGAGCCATCCGGGCGCATCATCATAATGCGGGCCGGCTTGCCGCGCGGGAGAAAGTAGAAACCTCTTCCAAAAGCGATCCAATCATCGTTCGGGGACCATTGCGGCGACAGCGCCAGATCGCCTTCCTGCCCATGAAAGATGGATTTTGCGTTCGTCCCATCCGGATTCATCACTGACACTGAAAGTAGTGAACTGGCGCCCGTCCCACGATTACTCACACTATGAGTCACGGCAAGTCTCTTTCCGTCGTGCGAAAACGCGGGAAAGGGGTCTGAATAAGCCAGCTCGAATTCCGGATCGATACTGAACAAGGGTTGGTTTTGACGCCATGATTCCGAGAACCATTTCTGATATACCACCCTTTTGCCATCCGCTGACCAGGACGGGTTGCGCAGCTCTCCTTCCGCACCCTTTCCGGTCGTGAATGCCAGACCGGTTCGTGGGCCTGTCTTCATCACGTATCCGATTTTTCCGCTGAGAAACTGCGGAGAAACTTTCAGCCCGGGCCCTGACGTGTGCTCCTGACGAATTCCGTTCGCAAGCCCCACCGAAACGATCTGCGAATCGGCCCGCTTCCCCAAGTTCGGGCCCCGGGCGTAAAACGTATCTTGAATCTCCATTTCATAAAAAACGAGTCGCTGGCCATCCGGGGACCACTTTGGCGAGCCTGCAAATTTGTCCGCCGAAGTGATCCTCCGCACGCCCGTACCGTCAGCCCGCATCACATAGATGGCGGCAGCCTGCGATTGTTCAAATCGTTCGCGGTCCCGCCGCACCGGGGTGTTGCGGTCCGACGAGAACGCAATCCACTTCCCGTCTGGCGACCATGAGGGCCGGAAACTGCCTGGGGAGTGGGTAAGGTTCTGCACCCTCTTTGTCTGCAAGTCGAGCACCCAAATGTCTGCGGACCCGGTACCGCGTGAGGAAACAAAGGCAAGCTGTTTTCCATCCGGTGAGAGCGCTCCCTGATCGTCATACGCCGGATCATCGGTGAGCCGTTCGAGGCCTGACCCATTCTGGTGTACACGATAGATGTCGGCCGATCCGCCGCGCTCAGAAGTGAAGACAATCCACTTCCCGTCAGGGGAGAACGAGGCGTTGTAATCAAAGCCTGAATTTGGCAGTAGCGGACGCTCGTCGGAGCCGTCCGCGTTTGCGATGAATAGCGTCGACTGAGAGGGGCCGATTCGGTGAAGAAGAATCCGTTCTTTCGCGAATAGAACGGGGGTCGACAAAAACAACGTCGCCAGCAAAGCTATTCGCAACATAATTAGCTCCCGCCAGCAATGGAGCAAAGTCTAGCACTTGACTGAACGGGGCGCCACTTCGCCGGATATTTTCGGGTCGTTCTAGATCAAAAGGGTCTTGCTAAGAGGCGGTTGGTCGGCAACTCGGAAGTTTTTGGCCCGGGTGATCGGTTGGAGAGTAATATCGGTGGCCCGCGCGCGAGGACACGCAGGTGGATTCTTAAAAGCCTTGCCGCCCCTCAATCCCACGACCCTCTACGGCCTCATACTCGCGCCCGGTGGCGAGATTCTTAAACTCCTCCACTCGCCCGCTGGGCCACTGGATGGTCGCCCGCTCGATGCGGTCGCGCTTGCCCACGCCAAAGGTGACCGGCAGCTCCGATTGCGAAAGATAGCTGGAGCCGCCCTTCACCGTGCGCCACTGGCTGCTTCCGCCGGCCTCGATGCGCACTACGGCGCCAATCGCGTCGCGGTTGGATTTGGTTCCTACCAGGCGGAAGCGGATGCTGCGATTTCCGGCCAGCTGGTCGTTTCGATAGAGAAACGCGGAGCTGTTGTTGGTGGTCATCAGCAGGTCGAGGTCGCCATCGCGGTCGAAATCGGCGTAAGCCAGGCCCCGCCCCACTTTCGGCCGATTAAAGGCCGCGCCCACCTCGGCCGCCACATCGTGGAAGCGGCCTTTGCCATCGTTGAGAAAAAGCTGTGGCGGCTGCGCGTAGCCCACGTTTCCACGAATGTTGCGCACTGTTTCGTCAATGTGGCCGTTGGCCACCACCAGGTCCAGGAGACCGTCCAGGTTCATGTCCGCGAACAGGCAGCCAAACCCCAGGGTGTTGCGCGAGGGCAGCCCGACTCCGGCCGGCATCGCTACATCGTCATAGGCGTGTTCGCGGCCCATGCGAAATAACCCGATCATCTCGTTATCGAAATTAGTGATGGCTACGCCGGGCGTGCCGGAGCCGTCAAAATCCCCGGTGTCTATGCCCATCCCGGCGCGCGCTTTGCCTTCCGCGCTGAACGCAATCCCAGCCTCCACGCCGACCTCTTTGAAGGTGCCGTTGCGCTGGTTGCGGTAGAGCTTGTTGGGCTGCGTATCGTTGGCGATGAGCAGGTCGGGCCAGCCGTCCTGGTCGTAGTCGAGCATGGCCACGCCCAGGGACTTGGAACTCGTATCAAAAATGCCGCTGCTCGCGGTCACATCTTCAAACGTGCCGTCGCCGCGATTATGGAACAGCCAGCAGGTCTCGCCGCGGTAGGCCTCGGGCGTGCAATACGACTTGTGCTTGCCGTCCAGGCTGCAGAACACGTCGTGCGCCGGCGACCACTTCACGTAGTTGCACACCACCAGGTCGAGCAAGCCATCGCGGTCGTAATCGAACCACAGCGCCGAGGTGCTGAACGCCTCGCGCCCGCCCAGGCCGGCGGCGTGGGTTACGTCAACAAATTTCCCGCCCAGGTTCTTAAACAGGTGGTTCTGCCCGACGCAGGTTACCAGAATGTCGGGATGGCCATCGTTGTTGTAGTCGCCCACGGCCACGCCCATGCCGTACATCTCCACATCGAGGCCGGCGCTGCGGGTGACGTCGCTGAAGGTACCATCGCGGTTGTTGCGGTAAAGCCGCAGGGTGGTGCGCTGGCGCTTGTGGCCGGCCCAGTCCATGCCGTTGATGAGCAGGATGTCCTGCCAGCCATCGCTGTCATAGTCGAGAAAGGCGCAGCCCGAGCCCATGGTCTCCGGCAGGAATTTGCCGCCAAATGCCCCTGAGTTGTGCAGAAAGTGAATGCCGGCCTGCGTGGTCACATCGACCAGGCGGAAGCCCGGGCCGGAGGCGGCAGGCGCGGACCACAGTTCCAAAGGGAGAACAGCAGCTCCTGCCAGCCCGCACACTCCCTGGAGAAACGACCGCCGGTTCACGGAATGTTCACCAGCCCGTTGCGGATGGCGTACACCACCAGCTCGGCGGTCTTGTGGATGCCGAGCGCGTCCATGATGTTGGCGCGGTGCACCGCCACGGTATTTACGCTGAGCTCAAGCTGGTCGGCGATTTCTTTGTTGGATTTGCCGTCCACGATGAGTTGCAGGATCTGCAGCTCGCGCTGGGTCAGCCCCGAGTTACGCTCGCCGCGCAGCGACGAAGGCCTGGCTAGTTGAGGATCGAGCACCTTCTCGCCCGCTGCCGCCTTGCGTACCGCCGCTGCCAGGTCGAGATCCATGGCGCTCTTCAGAATGTAGCCGCGGGCGCCGGCCGCCATCGCCTGCTGCACCAGCGTCTCTTCCGAATGCATGCTCAGCATCAACAGGGCCGGGGCGGCCGCGCCGTTGCGCGCCGACCCCTCCAGGATTTTGCGCGTGGCCGCCAGGCCGCTCATGCCCGGCAGCGCGCAATCCATCACCACCACCCGCGGCTTCAGCTGCTGCGCCAGGCGTACCGCGTCTTCGCCATTGCCGGCCTCGCCCACTACGGCAATGTCTTCATGATCCTCCAGCATGTGCCGGAAACCACGCCGCACCAGGGCATGGTCGTCTACCAGCAGAACTGTGATCTTCTCAGGCATGGCTCTCACACTTTGCCCGTGGCACCCGCAGGCGCACCAGCGTTCCGCCTTCCAGCGGTTGCGAAAACTGCAGGCTGGCGCCCAGCAGTTCGGCGCGCTCGCGCATGCCCACCAGGCCAATTCCCTGGCGCGCGCCATTGTTGCTCAGGCCCTTGCCGTGGTCTTCCACTTCCAGCTGCAAGGACTCCGGCTCAAAGCGCAACCGCACCCAAGCCTGCCGCGCTCCCGAATGGCGCGCCACATTGTTCAGTGCTTCCTGCAGCACGCGGTAAACATGCACGCCGGCGCTGCCCTCCACCGCAAATGGCGTACCTGATTTCTCGTAGCTTATGTCAACCCCGGTTTGCTTTTCCACCGTGCGCAGGTACCACTCCACCGTGGTCTCCAGGCCGGCTTCATCGAGCATCACCGGGTGCAGCGCCTGCGACAGGCTGCGCACGCTCTCCAGCGTGCTCTGCGCCACTTCAGAAACCTCGCGCAACTCGGCGCGCAGCGGCGAGTCCTCCGGAGCATGTTTCTTGGCGCGCTCCAGCATGGAGCCGACGGCGGTCAGAATCTGCCCGAACTCGTCGTGCAGCTCGCGGGAAATTTCCCGCAGCGTGGATTCCTGCATGTTGATGAGCTTCTGCGCCAGCTCGCTGCGCTGCTCGGAAAGCGCCGCCAGGTGGGCGAAGAGGCGCCGGTTGGAGCGCATGACGTACAGGCTGGTCAGGAGTATGGCAACCAGAATCGCGGTGAGGAAGATGTACACCTGGCGCTGCACGCGGTCATAAATCTCGCCTACGCGCTGCGCCGCCTGCTGCTCGGCTTCGTTGTTCTCCACCAGCAGGCGCGCCACCGCCGTGCTCAGGGCGGCTTGCCGCGCCTGCAGCGTTACCCGAATCTGCTCCCGCGCCTCCGCTTGCTTGCCCGCCTGTGCCAGGGCGAAGGTTCGTCCCACCGCGTCCCAGAACTGGGCCAGCGACTTGCCCAAAAACTCGCGCTGTTCGGGCGTGCGCCGCTCCACCGCCAGCTCTTCTTCGCGGCGGAAGGCGTCGTCCAGGTCGGAACGCACCCGCTGAAACTGCGCCTGCCATGCCGTGAGCGGATAAGGCTCGTCGTTGTCCAGCATGTCGCGCATGGCCAAGCCGAGGGAATTCAGATCGTCCTGAATGCGCAACAACTGCAGCGAATCTTTGCGGTTGCGGTCGGCCAGATTAGTCTGCAATTCGCGCAGACCGCGGATTTGCAGCGTGATGTACCAGGAGTAAGCCACCACCGCCGCCAGCGTGATGACCAACCCCAGGATGAGTCCCAGCGTCGGAGACTGGGCAGAAGGCCGCTGCACGCCCCGAGCATACGTCAGGTGCGTTGATTTCCGCCACTACTGGCCTGGCAGGACGGATGTGCTAAGTCGTCAACTGCAAGTCCCTCGTTCCTCCTGCCATCTCGAGCGACGCCCCTTCCTTCCTTGTCATCCCGACCGCTTGTCATCCCGAGCGTAGCTGGGCCGTTCGCTTGCGAAGGGCTCAGCGAAGTCGAGGGACCTTGCGTTTTGTGTTGGCTTTCCCTTCGCAGGCGGGTCCCAGCCGAAGCGCGAGGTGCTTCGACTGCGCCGCCTGATTCGCAAGCGAATCAGCCGACTGCGCTCAGCATGACACTCCCAAACACCGAACGAATAGCGCGGAAATCGTCACTCTACATTCTTCATTCTTCAATCAAAGGGGGCTAGCCCTGGCTCGCTCCTCCTCGAGCCCTGACTAGCCCCCTTTGTAGCTCTCTTGCTCCGGTCTACTTACCGCGAACGTCGCGATGGACATCGCGGCGGTCGTGGCGGACGTCGCGCCGGTCGTGGCGAACGTCACGACGGTCGTGCCGCAAATCGCGCTTGTCGGCGCGGATGTCACGCATCTGCGCACGCGCCGCAGCCTTGTTCCCATTGCGAAGGTCGTGGCGAACCTGGGCCCGGTCCCGGGCCAGGTCGCGACGGTCATGAACGCGGTCGCGGTTGTCGTGCCGCAGGTCCTTGCGATCGTGCCGCAAGTCCCGCCGGTCGTGCTTTACATCCGGTGCCGTCTGCGCCACTGCCACTGTGCTCAGCCCCAACGAGGCGCCCAGCGCCAGCGCAGCCATGGTTTTCCCAAATCGAGTCATATCTGATCCTTCCCCCCTAGTGCGAACTTCGCTGGGTTATAACCCTGCGGGTGGAGGAAAGTCTTGATTACCGTAGTGACAGACCTTCCGGCGGCGCGGCCGTTCCCTGTAACGTATTCAATCCACAAGCCCTGTGCCCAAGTCCCTGAGTTGGTCCGGAAACCCAGGGTTTATAATTTGCCGTTCATATCCCCGAAGCGAGGATGAAAACGATGGCGCAGGCAAGTATGGCCGCAATACCCGGGCTCAAGGAAGCCTATGGCACCCTGAAGGGGCGGATGGATAAAGCGGTAGATGACTTCCGTCGCGAAATGGCTGCCGTACGCACAGGACGCGCTAACGTCCACATGCTCGATAGCGTGCAGGTGGAGTATTACGGCTCGGCCATGCCCCTCAACCAGATCGCCCAGGTGCACGCCCCCGAAGCCCAACTCATCACCGTGCAGCCGTTTGATCCCAGCTCCCTGGGCAACATCGAGAAGGCGATTCGCGCCGCCGACCTCGGCCTGAATCCCATGAACGACGGAAAAATCATCCGCGTGCCGGTGCCGCCGCTCACCGAAGAGCGCCGCCGCGACATGGTGAAGCACCTGCACAAAATCCTGGAGGAGCACCGCACCGCCGTGCGCAACATCCGCCGCGACGGCAATGAGCTGATCAAGAAGGCGCTCAAGGACAAAAAAATCACGGAAGACGATGAGCGCCGTTCGCTGGAAGAGATTCAGCGCCTCACCGATGAGGAAATCAAGAAGATGGAAGAGATGAGCAAGGCCAAAGAGAAAGAAGTAATGGAAATCAAGTAGTGCACTGCCGAAGTGTTCTGTTTAGCGCAGGCCTGCGCGAAATCAGCCCGGCGTGCAACTCTAAAACCTGGTTCGGTCTCCAATTCAATAACATGAAGCGCTGGTTGCTGGTGACGATGGTGCTCATCCTGGTGCTCTGCATCCTGGTGATTGTCGCCTCGCCCTATGTTGACCTGCCGCTTACGACCGTCCGCGCTTTTGTGACAGTTCTTTTTGCGCAGGTTCTTTTGCTCGGCGGCATTCTGCAACAGACCGCGCTTTCCTTAGTCGCTACGAGTATTCCGGTAGCGGACGCGGCTCGGGCCCCGTGCCGCCTGCGTGCTCCGCTCCTGCCCCTGCTGTGCGCTTACCTCTGCTAGAGCTCCTCTGCTCGTGCGGCTTTTGATCGTCGTTACTGCTCCCGCCCCGCCGCTGGGAGCGTCAACCGCCGTCCTGGAATCTGGCAAGGAGCAGAATGTGAACCGCAAAGACGTAATTCAAGCCTGGGGGCGAATCAGCGCCGGCTACAAGCCCCTGCTCTCCATCGAAATCACACGCGAGTGCCCGCTGCGCTGCCCGGGATGCTATGCCTACGACGATGCCCACCTGGGCGGTGGGGTAACTCTCCGCCAATTGGCCGACAAGAAGGGCGAGGAGCTAATCGCCGGTGTGCTTCGGCTGGTGGACAAGCACCGTCCTCTCCACCTTTCCATCGTGGGCGGCGACCCCCTCGTCCGCTACCGTGAACTGAAGGTGCTGCTCCCTGAACTGGAACGGCGCGGCGTTTATACCCAACTGGTCACCAGCGCCTTCCGTCCTTTGCCACAGAGCTGGTCCTGGCTGCCACGGCTGAAAATCGTAGTTTCCATTGACGGGCTGGCCCCGGAGCACAATGAGCGCCGCAAGCCCGCCACGTATGAGCGCATTCTGAAAAATATTGCCGGCGGGCGCATTACCATCCATTGCACCATCACCGCACAAATGTTCTGCCGCCCTAGTTATCTGCAGGAGTTCCTGGAGTTCTGGACCCCGCGACCAGAGATCGCCGCCGTATGGTTCAGCTTATTCACGCCACAACAAGGCGCGCATGACCCGGAAATCCTGACCCCTCAGCAGCGCGCGTTTGTGGTGGGCGAGCTTCAGCGCCTGGCTGGTCTTTACCCTAAGCTTGATATGAAAGACGAAACCATCCGCGAGTTCTTGCATCCGCCGCGGTCACCGCAGGAATGCGTCTTTGCGGGCGTTACAGAAACCATTTCCGCGGACCTGAAAAGCCGAATCACGCCCTGCCAGTTCGGCGGCAACCCCGACTGCTCGCAGTGCGGCTGCATTGCCTCCATGGCCATGGCGGGAGTAGGCCATAAGAGCGTACATGGGGTTCCGCTGGGTGCAGTATTCCGGCTATCCAACGCGGTGGGCAAAGCTGTGGCGCGGTTGCGACCGCTCTGAGGAGATTTATGCCGGTATCGTTTAATCCGATCGCCTTCGCCGCCTCGATGACTTATGAACCGCAACTTGAATTGGCAGGCAAAGTTGTCGCTCTCACACTGCGCGAAGCCGTGCGCTGTCCTCTTTGCGGCACGGCTTACAACCTCCTGGTCCCGGCGGCGGCTTCCACTCCCGAGGTGGAAGCCATCCGGCTGGGCTTGGGAAGCGCATTGAGCGCCAGCTGCGGCATGCACCCTCCCTTTGTGCAGATGCCCTAACTGCGCAGGGTTTTCTGGCCGTGTACACACGACTGCCTCCCCTGCCTTCCACTGGTTGGGATAAGCAAGGTTCGTATCAGGGCATGGTTTCAACCATGCCGATGGTGTGGGTGAGCGTTTCGCCTTTAGGCGCTGAGGCTGAAGCCGCAGTGGCTGAAGCCGGTTATTGGAGCGAATATACTCGGCCCGACTGAAGTCGCGCCCTGATGCGAACCGACGTTGCGCCGTTTACAGCTTTGTTTTTGAGCGTCGCCCGTGCCTGCCGTATTATCCTTGCGTGCACTCGGCCTGGCTGGCAGTTCTCCTACTGCTCACCGCTATGTTTGCTGCCTGCAATCGTACCCAGCAGGGCGTAGCCTGCGCGCCGCTGACGAACGTCACGCTTGTTCGCGTTTCACAAAATGGTAGCCAGCAGTCTGAGATTAGCGACCGATACCAAGTCCAGGCGCTGGTTGATTTTGCCAACGGCCGGCGCGACGGCTTCTCCGCCCGCAGCAAGGGGCTGCCCGCAGCAACCACTTCCGCCACTTTCTACAGTGGCTCCCAGCCTCTGCTTACCTTCGCTGCCGGCGCCAACCTCTTCTCACTGAGCTGCCGCGGTTATGCAGGTGTGCAGGAAGCTAACCGGGTCCAGATTGCCGAGTTCGAACGGCTGCTCAACCAGCAACCTTGAGTTGAATTTCTCTGTGCCTCGGTACCTCTGTGGTGAAATAATTCTTGCCATGAAGCGCGTAACCCATGCCGCGTGCCCCCATGACTGCCCCGACGCCTGCGGCGTACTCATCACGATAGAAGATGGACGAGCCGTAAAGGTGCAGGGAGACCCGGCCCATCCGGTTACGCGCGGGTTTCTGTGCGCCAAGGTGGCGAAATATCTGGACCGCGTGTACTCACCCGAACGAGTGCTCTATCCCATGCGGCGGGTCGGTCCTAAAGGAGTATGTGGAGACGGGGCTTCGCCCCGTCTGGGCGGGGCAAAGCCCCGCCCCCACACAAACGGTTTTGAGCGCATCACCTGGGACCAGGCGCTGGACGAGATTACGACACGGTTCCGGCAGATCGCCGCTGAATTCGGCAGCGAAGCCATCCTGCCCTACAGCTACGGCGGCACCATAAGCGCGCTCAACGGCGGCTCCATGGACCGGCGCTTCTTCCACCGTCTGGGCGCGTCTCAATTGGAACGTACCATCTGCTCTGCCTGCGGGGAAGAAGGCATCAAGTCTGTGTACGGCATCAAGCTGGGCACCGAGCCGGAGCAGTTCCGCCATTCGAAATACATCATCGCCTGGGGCGCCAACATCCACGGCAATAACGTCCACCTCTGGCCCTTTATAGAAGAAGCGCGCCGTCAGGGCGCCAAGCTGGTGGTAATTGACCCTTACCGCACACGCACGGCGGCCTGCGCCGACTGGCACCTGCCTATCAACCTGGGCACGGACGCCGCCCTCGCCCTGGGCATGATGCACGTCATCATCAACGAAAATTTGTACGATGCCGATTACGTTGCCCGGTACACCCTGGGTTTTGATCAATTGCGCGAGAGAGTGCAGGAGTATTCTCCCCAGCGGGTGGCGCAGTGGACCGGCATTTCCGTCCCTGACATCGTGAAGCTGGCGCGCGAGTACGCCACCACCCGGCCGGCGGCCATTCGCCTCAACTATGGGGTGCAGCGCTCCGAGCGTGGCGGCATGTCGGTAAGGACCGTGTGCATGTTGCCCTGCCTGACTGGGTCATGGAAAGAACTTGGCGGCGGCTTGCAGCTCTCCCTCTCCGGCGCCTTTCAACTTAACAAAGAAGGCTTGCAACGGCCCGACCTGATGCACGAAAGCCCTGTGCGGCGCCCGGCGCGTACTATCAATATGGTGGAACTGGGTAAAGCGCTCACGGAGCTGAATGACCCGCCGGTCAAGGCTCTCTTTGTTTATAACTCCAATCCGGCGGCAGTCGCGCCCAATCACAATCTGGTGGTCCGCGGGTTGCTGCGGCCTGACCTGTTCACCGTAGTTCACGAGCAGTTCTTCACCGACACCACCGACTACGCCGATATCGTGCTGCCGGCCACAACCTTCTTTGAACACAAGGATCTGCAAGCCGCATACGGCCACTATTACCTGCAGGTCTCGCAACAGGCGATTGAGCCGCTGGGCGAGTGCCGCTCCAACGTGGAAACGTTCCGCGCCCTGGCCCAGCGCATGGGATTTGAAGAAGAGTGCTTCCGCGACTCGGTGGATGCAATGATTGACGGCGCATTGCAGTCGCCTAACCCTTGGATGCAGGGGATTGACCGCCAGCGGTTGGAGCGCGAAGGGCACATCCGGCTGAAGTTCGGCAATACCTGTGTGGGGACGGAGCTACGCTCCGTCCAGGCGGGGCGAAGCCCGGCCTCCACACAAGAAACATCCGCTACCAGTCCATTTCTTCCCTTTGCCGAGGGTAATTTCGCCACGACCAGCGGTAAAGCGGAGTTCTATAGCGAGCAACTGGCGGAACAAGGACTGGATCCTGTGGCCAGCTTCACCCCTCCGCAAGAGTCGCGCCATTCAGAACGCGCCCGGCAGTTTCCCCTGGAACTGCTGGCGCGGAAATCGGACAACTTCCTGAACTCTTCTTTTGCTAACCTCCCTGCCTTGCAGAAGATGGAAGACTCCGATGTCCTCGACTTGAGCGCCGCCGATGCGCAGTCCCGCGGCATTCAGGATGGCGCCCGGGTGCGGGTATTCAATGATCGTGGCGAAGCTTTCCTGCGGGCACGAGTGAACGGGGCCGTTCGTCCGGGCACGGTTTCGGCACGCCTCAACTGGGCCAAGCTCTCGCCCGGCGGCGCCAGCATTAACGTCCTCACCTCCGAGCGTCTTACCGATATGGGCGGGGGCGCAACCTTTTACTCGGCGCTGGTGGAAGTTGAGGCGTTTTGCGGGCGTGAGCGCAGCGGGAGCCCGCAGCCGAAATCCTGAGCATAGCGAAGGATCTGGCCTTTTGCGGGCCCATTCGACTCGCTGCCGCTCGCTCAGGGCAGGCTGACAACGAGCGCAGCGGGAGCCCGCAGCCGAAATCCTGAGCATAGCGAAGGATCTGTCCTTTAGCCGAGTTCGCCGCTGCTGTAACCATTTACCTTTACAAATGTCTTCCCAACTATGGCGTAAAACTTCTGCTACGACTCCGGGTTAGGAAGCCACGGGCGGGAAAGCTGTCTCCCCACTCCTGACTGCTGACCATCGGGCCGAGCTTTTTGCCTGAGCAATGCTCAACCGTATAGAATGGCAACTTTCCAGACTACATGCCCCTGAGGTAGCCGCATTCTGAGTTCCCACAACCGCCCTGTGCCAGCGCCGTCCGGGTGCGCTTGCCCAGAACTCAAATCTGACAGGCAAGCCGGCTTGGGGGATTGGTGTTGGTGGCCGAAGCTGCGACAGGGCGACGGCTTCAGCGCCTGGCTTGCGTTCCTTTCCTGCCTGTGCCTGGTGGTATTGATGGCCATCCCCACCCTCGCCCAGCAGAACCTGGTAGAGGCCATCGTAATCCACGGCAACCGTCGCATCCCGGCGGACACCATCCGCGCCCACATCTTCACTCGGGCGGGTGACGTCTACGACCAGGCCGCCCTGGAGCGCGACTTCAATTCGCTGTGGAACACGGGTTATTTCGATGATCTGCGCCTCGAGCGCGAGCCCGGGAAAAAGGGCTGGATTATCCATGTGTACGTCAAGGAAAAACCAACCATCCGGGAAATCACCTACCCCGGTCTGAACTCCGTGTCGCAGAGCGACCTGCTCGACCGCTTCAAAGAGCGCAAGGTGGGCCTTTCCGTTGAGAGCCAGTTCGATCCCACCAGGGTGACCAAAGCCGCCGTCGTCATCAAGGAGATGCTGGCCGAGCATGGCCGCCAGTTCGCCACGGTGCGCACGGAAGTGCGTCCCATCCCCCCGGCCGCCGTCTCCGTCACCTTTGTCATCAAAGAAGGACCCAAGGTCAAGGTGGGCAACATCCGCTTTAAGGGCAATCACAAACTCAAGAACCGCGAGCTGCGCTATGCCATGAAGAACCTGCGGCCCATCGGCATACCTCATTCCATTTTCCTGGAAAACATATTTTCCAAGACTTACGACGCCAGCAAGCTCAACGAAGACGCCGAGCGCGTGCGCCAGGCCTACCAGGAGAAAGGCTACTTCAAGGCCATTGTCGAGGACCCCCAAACCAAGCTGCGCGACACCCATTCCCACCTCCATATACCGTTGATCCAGAAGGGACAGGGGAAGGTCGTAGACATCACTATGCCGGTGGTGGAAGGCGACCGGTATCGCCTGGGTTCCATTACCTTCAAGAACAACAAGGCGGTGCGCAATGTAGCGGCACTGCGCAGCCTGTTCCCCATGAAGGACGGCGACATCTTTAATACCGATAACGTGCGCAAAGGCCTCGACAACCTGCGCAAGGCTTATGGCGAGCTTGGGTACATCAATTTCACCTCCGTCCCGGACACCCAGATCAACGAAGACAAGAAGCTCATCACGCTGGCGATTGACGTGGACGAGGGCAAGCCCTTCTACGTCCGCCGCATTGAATTCCAGGGCAACACCACCACCCGCGACAAGGTCATTCGCCGCGAACTCGCCATCGAAGAAGGCCAGGTATACAACACCCGCCTGTGGGAGCTGAGCTTGCTCCGCCTTAACCAGCTCGACTATTTCGAGGCCTTAAAGCCGGAAGAAGCCACCGAGCGGAAATTGGATGAGCAGGCGGGAACGGTAGATCTGACGCTCAAGGTAAGGGAGAAGGGCAAGAACAGCATTCAGCTCACCGGTGGCGTTAGCGGGCTGGAAGGCTCCTTCATCGGCCTTAGCTATACCACCAACAACTTCCTCGGCTTGGGCGAAACCCTGCAGTTGCAGGCCAGCGTGGGCAATCTGATGCGCAGCCTGATGTTTGGCTTCACCCAGCCTTACATGTTCGACCGGCCGCTGCAGGTGGGCTTTACCGTCTTCAATAACCGGATCAATTACAATCAGGCCAAGCAGGAAGAACTGCTGACCGGCCAGAAGCTGAACCTGCCCCAGAGCTTCCTCGCCAACCTGCAGAACTTTACCCAGAACGATACCGGCTTTACCATTTCAGCCAGCTATCCGCTGCACCGCTCATTCAAGCGCGTGGGCATCACCTATGCCTGGGACACTTCCACCATTCAGACCTTCAGCAATGCCTCCACCGCGTTGTTTGAGAACCTGGCCTTCCGCGGTTTTTCTGGGCCGAACGCCCTTAACGGAATTGTGACCAGCAAGATTCTGCCCAACTTCTCCATCAACACCATTGACAATCCCACCCGGCCTCATGGTGGCCACTCGCTTTACCTTGCAGCTGCGCTTTCGGGTCTGGGTGGCACCGTCAATTCCATTCAGCCCATCATCAACTACAAGCAATTCATTCCTATCAATCACAAGCGCAATGTGATTGGCCTGAATTTTCAGGGGGCGTTCCTGAGCGGCTTCAACGGCCTGGTGGCGCCGCCCTTCCAGCGCTTCTACATGGGCGGCGAACAGGATCTGCGCGGTTTTGATATTCGTTCGATTTCGCCGGTTACCTTCCTGCCCACCACGGTCAACATTGCGCTGGTCAACCCGGATGGCTCCCCGGTCCCGCGGAATCCTGCCAACCCCCGCTACGGCAATATCACCGTGCCCGTGCCGGTCAACCAGATCGTTTTCCCCGGAGGCGACACTAGCCTCGTCAGCAACGTTGAATACCGCATTCCCATCGTGGGCCCGGTAGTCCTGGCGCCCTTCGCTGACCTTGGTTTTGACGGCATCTCCCGGCCTTCCCAGTTGAAAATCGCGCCCCAGGAGCTTGCCCTGCTTAATGGAAGCACCTTCGGCTGCCCTGAGCTTAATGCCGCCTTCCTATGCACGGGTACCCAGACTTTCAAGTTCTCCGAGAATTTGAAGGTACTGGGAGGCACCAATTTCATACCCCGCTTGTCCACCGGCCTCGAATTACAGGTAATGATGCCCATCATCAATGCCCCCTTCCGCATCTACTGGGCCTACAATGCCTTGCGTCTGGATGAATTCGCTAGCACCCCCAATCCCATCAGCCGCAGCATGTTCCCCAAGGGCGGGGCTGGCGACTTCACTTACCAGCAGGCCGTTTCCGGGGTTAACTTCCTCGGCTTTTCTCCCGGCTACCTGCTGCGCGAGCCGCGCAAGACTTTCCGCTTTACGGTGGCGACCACCTTCTAAGCAGAGGGGATCAACGTTTGACGCTGGGCAGGTGTAACCCTATAATGAGACCCACTGAGTACCGGGAAAATCTTTTTTGGTTGCCGAGTTCAAAACACCGGACATTTCGGCGTGAGCAGACGGGATGACATCCCTCTCCATCGATAATCTGCCTCTTCGACTCATTCCCGGAAATGACTTCCAAGGAGTTCAAATTTTCCAATGAACAGCAAGTTCGCACCTTTCACACTAGCGGTGGTAGTCCTGTCGGTGATGGCGCTTGGCCAGAGCAGCAGCGCTGCCCCCAAGCCGGCGGCCGACACGCCATCGGCCCCCGCCGCCGCTGCGTCGTTCGGCAAGATCGGCATCATCAACATGCAGCAGGCCATTCTTGCCAGCAATGAAGGCCAGCGCGATTTCCAGGCTTTGTCCAAGAAGTTCGAGCCCAAGCAGGCCGAGCTTAAGGGCATGAACGACGAGGTGGATAACCTCAAAAAGCAGCTCAACACCCAGGGTGACAAACTCAACGATGTGGCCCGCGCCAACCTGGTGAAGAGCATCGAGGCCAAGCAGAAAGAGCTGCAACGCAACCTGGAAGACGCCCAGTCCGATTTTCAGGGGCAGCAGAATGACATCCTGCAGCAGGTTGGCCAGAAGATGATGCAGACGCTGGATAAATACGCCAAGGCCAACGGCTACTCGCTCATTCTTGACGTCTCCAACCAGAACAGCCCGGTGCTCTGGGCGGGAGCCTCCACCGACGTCACCAAGGTGATTGTGGACGAATACAACACAACTTCCGGAGTGCCCGCTCCGGCAACCCCGGCGGCCAAGAGCGGCCTACCGGCCGCGCCGCGTCCGGCCACGAGCAGGGCGCCGGCCAAGCCGCAGCGCTAATACCTGCCCTCCCCCCGCTTTCAGGCCGCGCTCCGCGCGGCCTTTTTGTTGGCGCGGCGCACTTGCGCCCACACCCAGGCGGGCCTACATTAGTTTCGAACAGTTTCGAACAATTCATTTTGGCGGACAAAAGAAATGAAACGAAACTACTGGTGCGTGCTCTTCCTCGCCTTGCTCGCCCTTCCTGCTGCTGCCCAGTCCCCCAACATTACCGAACTCGCCACCGGCTGGCGCATGGCGTCCGCGCAAAACGTTTCCGGCGATGGTGCCCAGGTCTCGCAGCCTGCTTTCGACGCCTCACGCTGGTACCCCATCCAGCACATGCCCGCAACCGTGCTGCAAGTGCTGGAAGATAACGGCGTCTACAAGGACCTCTACTACGGCATGAACCTCACCAAGCCAGGGGACTTGTGGAAGCAGGACTGGTGGTATCGCACCACGTTCACCGCGCCAACCGGCCGGCAGGTGTACACCCTGATTTTAAAGGGCATCAATTACCGCGCCGACATCTGGCTGAACGGCCTGAAGATCGCCAACAATTCGCAGGCCGTCGGCATGTATAACCGCTACGAGTTTGACGTCAGCCGAATAATTCACCCTGGCGGCGAAAATGTGCTGGCCGTCAAAGTCACTCCCGAACGAGGCCTGCTGAACGAAGAAGGCGTGGTGGTCGGAGACCATCCCGTGGAACTGGCAGATAGCTGGCTGGACTGGATCAACTGGAAGTACATCGGCTATCACGATCCCGCACACCACATCAATATTCCCTTTGCACCCGACCGTAACGCTGGGGTATGGAAGCGTGTATTTCTCAGCACCACCGGAGCGGTCACTATCCGCCATCCCTACGTGAAGACGGTTCTGCCGCTGCCCGCCACCGCGCCCGCCGCCCTCACCGTGTACTGCGACTTGACCAACCACAGCCATGAGCGCGTGTCCGGCGTGCTGCGCGGCGAAATTACCCGTCCTGGTAAGCCCACCATCACCTTCGAAAAGCCGGTGTCGCTGATTCCTACGGAAACAACCGAGGTCTCCTTCACTCCGCAGGAGGTCGCGCAACTCTCGGTTCCCGACCCCGACCTGTGGTGGCCCTACCGCTGGGGCAAACCCAACCTGTACCACCTGAAGCTGGATTTTACGGTTAACGGCAATACCTCCGACGAGCAGGGCATTGACTTTGGCATCCGCCAGATCACGCAGAAACGCGACAACGACAACAGCTTCCCCAACATCGGCACTGGCGGCGGCAATTTCTACCTGCAGATCAATGGCCGCGACTACCTCATCCGTGGCGGCGCCTACGCGCCTGATCTGCTGTTCAAGAACGACCCGGCCCGCGACGCCGCCATGGTGCTCTACATCAAGGACCTGGGCCTGAACCTGGTGCGCTGGGAGTTGAAAATTGCCGACGACAGCATGATCGAGCGCGCCGACCGTGAAGGTGTTCCCGTCATGCTGGGCTGGATGTGCTGCATGCAGTGGGAGCACTGGAATACCTGGAGCGCCGAGGACCAATGGGTGGCGCGGGCCAGCCTGCGCGCCCGGCTCTACGAACTGCGTGCCCATCCCTCGGTAATGATGTGGGCGAACGGCAGCGACGGCCTGCCTCCCGACCCGGTGCTCAACGACTATCACCAGATCGAAAAGGAACTGCACTGGCAGGATGCCATCGTCGACACGGTGGCCGACCGCAACCGCTTCTGGAGCGGCATCCACATGGAAGGGCCTTACGTCTGGCGGCCGCCCTACTACTGGTTCAGCGATAAGTACGGCCCCGCCCGCGGCTCCTCCGCCGAGGAAGGAGACAATGAGGTCATCCCCCCGCTCGACAGCCTGAAGAAGTTCATTCCCCGCGACAAGCTGTGGCCGCCCAACGAGTACTGGTTCTACCATGCCGGCGGCAACGAGGATGGCAATAACACCTTGGCCAACATCCGCCGCGCCCTGGAACACCGATATGGGCCTTCGAACAACGTTGATGATTTAGTGAAGAAGGCTCAGGCAGCTTATTACGAAGACGTGCGCGCCCAGTACGAGACTTACGCCACCCACTGGTCGAACCGTAAAATGCTGATGCACTGGATGATGGCCAATCCCTGGCCCTCGTTCTTCGGCCACCTGTTTGATTACTACTTCAAGCAGGGCGGGGGCTACTTCGGCGCCAAGAAGGGCCTGCAGCCAGTCAGCATTGTTTGGGACTACTACGCTCCCGGCGACCGCTCCACCGCCCACGTCTATGCAGTGAACCAAACCGGGCAGGCGCTTGAGAACGTGAAGGCGACCGTCGCCTTCTACAACGTTGATGGGACGCGCAAAGAGGTGAAGGAAGCCGCCAATATAAATGTCCCGGCTTACTCTTCCGTTTCGGCGCTTGAAATCCCCCGTCTTGCCGGGCTCAGCTCAACATACTTTGTGCGCTGCGATCTGACTGCGGCCGACGGCAGTTCGCTGGCCGAGAACGTCTACTGGCAGTCCACCACCGATGACGACCTGGGCCCGACCAGCAACGACGACCAGTTCCTGACCAAGCTGGTTAAGTGGGCCGACCTGACGGCACTCAACACAATGCCATCCACGCCGGTTGCCATAAAGGTGGCGGCCAGTGGCGCTGATCGGCGCACGGCTAAGATCACGCTCACCAACAACTCCCGCCACATCGCGTTCTTCATTCGAGCAGAGGAGACCAAAGGCGCGGAGGGCGACGAAATCCTGCCTATAACTTACGACGACAACTACATCACCCTGTTTCCGCGTGAGTCGCGCACCATTGAAGCCCATTTTGAAGCCTCACAGCTGGGTGGCACGGCGGCCTCGGTGCGTATCGCAGGCTACAACGTTCCAAGCAAGTCGGTGGCCGTGCCCTGACCCACGTAAAAACGGTAGCAGCAGGAGGCTCGGCGGGCGGATGCCGCCAAGCCTCCATCTGCACTTGGGTTAATTGATTAGCCCAGTGTCGTCCGCCGGCCGCCAGCTTGGCTCCTGCAACACCTTCAGCACGGCGCGGCGCACCCGGCGTCCGGGTGGGATGGCGGCCTGCTGCAATCGCCTTAGCTCGTGGCTTAGCGTCTGCACCACGCGGAAGCACAAATCGCCACGCCGCCGCAGCAGCGTAGGGATGTCCTGGTTGCGAATGAAGGCCACCTGCGAATCCTGCAGCAGCTCAGCCGTGAAGTTGTAGGGCTTGTTGCGCATGCTCGCGGGCAGTCCGAGAAGATACCCCGGCCCCACCGTGCGGAAGGCGAGCTTGTCGCCCGTGCGCGAATACATGGTCAGCCGCGCTTTGCCCCGGCACAGCAGGAAAATTCCGCCACATTCGCCTTCGCAAAGCAGGATGGAACCTGCTTCCCGCTCGATGGGATATGTGATGTCCTCAAGTCCTTCCAGTAGCTTCGCGCGTCGCATAACTTTTGGCCTTACCTCCGATGAATTGCTGCCATCCTGGTTCAGTGAATTCATTTTCTGCTCCATAGGTTGTTTTGCATGAATGCGAACTTTCAATGAAGCGGCCCCTGGCCGCTTGCTGACTGCGTCAAGGCTGCGAAATCAGATCAGGAAAGTACAGCGGAATGCGGGATCGGAAATGGGACTAGCTTGGGTGATGCTTATTAAGGGAAAGATAAGTGCTGGAACTGCCGCAACTTCCGGGTAAACAGCTTGAGGGCGAATCACATCGCTGTAAAAATCGCCTCTGCTCTCCCGCTCAACCACGGCATTGAACGGTTCGGTGGGATGGTGCGAGTTCCGCCGCTGAGTGCCGCGTGGACCAGAGCGGTGGTGGCAGATATTGATCAGCCATCCCGGCAGGCTAACCGCCCGCCCGCTGGCGGAGTGCCGGGAAAGGCGCGCTGCTCCAGGAGCACACAGCGCCAGCAACAGAACAATCAGGCCGGTCTTGCCCACACCCGTCATGGGTTTCTACTTTTTACTCAACCCTGCGGATTTGGTCAGTGATGTTTATCACGTCACGATGGTTATTCCAGCAGCCTCATCGCGCAGCTCCCACCTGCGCGGAAACGGCCAGCAGGTACCACGCCGCGTGCGGCAGCCATTGCTCTGTCCACCGCCAATCATTGTCGGCACCCGTCTGCCGCCAGGTCAGCTCATAATCAATGCCCTCTTCATCTTTGAAGCCGCTGGTGATGCCGTTGGAAATTCCGCCCGGGGCGTTGGTGAATTCCCAGGAATCGAAAAACATGTATTGCGGGTTGTTGTGTCCCACACCGTATAACATGCAGGAATCGAAAGGGTTCAGCCCCAGGATCCAGTTAAGCTGATCGGTCGCGAAACCCTGCAGTTGCTGGCGGAACGCCGCATCTTGCGGGAACTGCACCGAGGCCAGGGTCGCGGCCGCGGAAAGTGATGCCAGCCGCGCGTTTTCCCCCTGCCACCAGGGAGCGGCGTCGGAGTTGTGGGGAAAAAAGTAGCTGGTGCGGCGCGCCCCGGTCTTGTCCTGCACCAGTTGTCGCGCGTAGTCAAAGGGGTTGCTCACTTCCCGGTTCAGGGCAAGCTGGGATTCGAGGGCTTTCCGCACCGCCTGCAACACTTCGCGGCGCCTGCCCTCATCGGCAATTTCCGCATAATAGAGCAGGCTTACCGCGGGAAAGCCGGCGTCTGAGGCGTGGAAGAACGGCCGGCTGCCAGCGTCGGCACGCCAATAATTCTGATAGCCTCCGCTGCTGATCAGCCGCGACATCAGGCTGCGGGCGCGGTGGTCGGCGGCTGCCTTGTAGCGCTCGTTGTGCGTGGCGCGGAATAGCTCAGTTGCCGCAGCCAGGGCACAGTAGTCATCTACGATGTTCTCCTTGCCGTCGTTCGTCAGGCGAAGATTGTTCTTCTCCAGGTAGTCGAAGGCGTCCTCCGCCGCCTTGAGGTAATCGGCACTGTGAAATTCGCCTGATACCGGATAGGTGCTGGCCATGGCGAGCGCCGCGATGGCCACTCCGCCTCCGGAACGGTAACTCACCTCATATTCCAGGTCATTCTTTGCGTTTTCAACAATGCCCGAGCGTTTCTCCGGCGTAGTAAAAATCCCAAAAGCTTTCATCTCGCCCGCCACTTTCCGCCCTTCCGCCCTCTGATGCACCTCCTCCGATGAAACCGAGCGGTAGAACGACCCTCCGGGTACCTTCACGCGCACCAGGTAATCGGCGCCGAACATGGCCTCATCGAGCAGGCGGTCCTCATAACGGCTGGCATAGGGCTGCCCGCGACGGTGCAGCTGGTCATAACTCTTCAGCAGGCTATAAACGACCAGCGGAATCTGCTGCGGGTTGAAGTAGGTGGAAAACGAAAGGTGGGAGAAATGCTTGCCGTAGTCGCCGGTAGCGTCCCACCAGCCGCCGTGCGCGTCCAGCCTGCCCGCTTTACCGCCTTCGAATCGCAGATGCCCGTCCGCCTGGTCCATGGCGCCGCTGCTGCGCTCTTCCTTAAAGTAGTAGATAACGTCGGAGAGTGTGTTCCGCTCCAGCAGGTCGCGCTGAATGGCAAAAGGAAAGGAACGAATCGCGCCGCGATTGCTCTCGCATTCCAGGTAATATTTCCTCTCGGTGCTCACCTGATCAAAATCGAAGGTCCAGAAATTCCAGTCGCGCCATTTCTTGACCGGGCCCGCGTTGCGAGCCGCAGCGCTGAACACCTGGTGGTCGGTGCCATCCTCTTTCACCGCGCAGTTAGAAATGCTATCGCCAGGCCGTCCGAGAACGACCGCATGTTTGGGGCCAGCGGCCTCGTAACCAACATGATTGGTAAGAATTCTCGGCCCGCTTCCGTGGGCAGCTGGGGAAAGCGCAATTGCCAAACAGAGAATAAACAGAGACGACCGCCGCATGAGTGACCTCTTTCGCCCCGAAAGGGCTCCGGTTTAGTCAATTTGAACCCCTGGCTTACGCCGGGGGGACGCTCTTTTAGGCCGCTCTGCCGCTGGCACTTCTAACGGATCTTGCCGCGCAACACGGTGACAGATGCCTTGGGGAGCGTGAAAGCAGTGTTTGCGTCGGAGTTGATTGTATTGGCCAACGGCGGGCCGTCAGGATCGGGATAGCTGTTCGGCCCGTCAGAATGCCATGCGTACTGCTCGCTGCCGAAGGTCACCATAATGACCGGTCCCACAAAATGGGCGGCAGTTCCTTCCAGGTTCTGAAAGCCAGGCGCGATCCGATGCGCATTGGTCTGGTCGCGATTCACCAGCAGCAGCGACCACTCTCCATCCGGCCGCTCCACCGCATAGCAGGTAACCAGCACATGACCGGCATCATCCTTAAGTTCGCAACCGGCCGTAAAGAGCCGGTGTGTTCCTGCGCCGTGCTTCACCCATTCCAGGTTGATCAGGCGGCTGGCAAAGTACTGCGAGGTGTGCGCTCGAATGTGCAAGTTCTCGTCGGCGACGAAATTTCCGTACGTGGTCCAGCCGTGGCAGCCGGAACGCAGCGGCTCGGGCTGGATGGGCGAATGGTAGTACACCGCGCCTCCGGCGGTCAGAAAGGCGCCTACGCTGTCCGCCAGCCACAGCGCGGCAAAAGTCTCCGTAAACGGCTGGGTCAACTCCCAGGAAACATTGCTCTCGGTGTTCATTAGGGGTACGTTGTCCGGTAGCCCGTCGTCGCGCCACACCTGCAGGATGTGGCTCATGAGTTGTGGCTCGCGGTACAAGTCGGACCAGGTAATCTCGCACGGCGTGAAGGGATAATGCTCGAACGACATGAAAGCGAAGTCCGCTATGCGCCCATGCGCTTTCAGATAATCCACAAATCGCCCCAGCCATGAAGTTCGGCCCTGCGCATCAGGCCAGACCGTAATGTCCTCGTTCACACCCTGAAACACCGGCCCGCCCAGCTTCAGCGCGGGATCAATACGGTGCAGCGCCGTCGCCCACTGCAGATAAAGTGCGCCATAATCCTCGGGCAACATGTACTGGCCATCGGGTTCCTCGCCCATCTCGATGTAGGAAATCGGATAGCCGCGCTTCTTCAGATAGGCAATTTGCGCCGCCGCATCCTCCGGCGTGCCGTAAAGCATTGCCACAGGAATCATGGCGGGCTGATGGTTGGTAATGCCGCTGGTAAAGAAGAGATCAAAGCCGGTTTGATCGCCCGCGTGCTTGTCCAGGTCAGCCGCCGAATGCCACGGGTCAATGGATGAACAGTAAGTTGCAGTCTGGCCCTGGTCCGGCTGGTGCTGTACCAGGTCCACAAATTCGCCTCCATCGTCGAAGTTGCCGGCGCAAAGCTCGGTGATGGCATATCCCACGCAGTTGCGCGGATCATCCGCGGAACCCTCCTTGCCGCAGGTGTTGGACGACTGCGTCATCCAGATGCGCAGAAACCTGGCTGCGACGGGCGCGGTTGCCAGTTTAAGCGTAGCCGCGCCCCCGCTCCCGTCTTTGACCGTACCTTGGGGAAAAACCTCCCACCTGCCGGCGCTGGGCCTGTCCATGGCATGCTCACCGGTCCAGTACTGCACCGCGTAGCGGCGCGCGTAAGGCTCAGCCCAGTCAATGCGCAGGGCGCTGATGTGCTCGACAGCTCCCAGATCAATCACCACCCATTGCGGGTGCAGCGCGTCGTCTTCGCCAGTGAATCGGCGTGTCAGGTAGGGATTGCTCTTCCAGAATGAGCTGGGATTGCCGTCCGTGAGCCGCGAGTAGCCGTGCTCGGTGCCGCCATTCCGCGTGTTGCCGCGTCGCGGCAATGGATACCCGTAGGAATGCCGCAGAAACTCCGTGGGCTCGGAACTTCCGGTGAAGTAGCCGCTCTGCGCCGCCGGATCGCTCCAGGTCCCCTTGTGGTTCCAGTGCCAGGCGGCAATCTGGAGTTCCGTATTTTGCCGGTAGGTGATCGGCCCCCATCCGGCCGACAGGCACTCCTTAATGATTGCTTCGGTGTACACCTTGTCCACGATTCCGTAAGGCAGGATATCCATCGAGCTGCCCAGCGCCTGATCGGGGTCAAACGAATGCACCGCCTGGCTGGTATCCACGCGAACCTCCCAGGTACGACTGCTCTCGCCGCTGGCCAGCCGGGCGGGCAAAACAGCCGCGAGCAGCCGGCGGCCCGGCAGCGCCAGCGCTGCTGCTCCGGTTGCCCTGAGAAATTTGCGGCGCGAAATATCCATGCCTTCCTCGTTGCTCGCCTGCCCCGTGCGCCTGTCGAGGGCCGAAGGCGCAATAGCCGGCCTGCGACCACAGTTTTTCGTAAGAGCAACAAAAAAGCGGCAGGGCCGACCCCCTGCCGCTCCACACAAGAACGCCCGTATTACTTCTTATTGACCGCTTTTCTGAGTTCGGCTCCCGGGGTGAATTTGGCCACTTTGCGGGCGGCAATTTTGATTACCGCGCCGGTTTGCGGGTTGCGCCCGTTGCGGGCTTTTCTCTGCGAGACGGAGAACGTGCCGAACCCTACCAGGGCTACGCGGTCTCCCTTCCGCAAAGCGCCGGTTACGCTGTCCACCATTGTGTCAATGGCAGACGCGGCCTGGGTCTTGTTAATGCGCGAACCAGCCGCAATTCTGTCGATCAAATCGGCTTTGTTCATCTTCGCTCCTGAGCAGGCCTGCCGTTCACGTACTACTGCCCTGCGTGAAAACGGCTTGAAACCTGTGCGAGCTATTAGGCTCCGGGTAGGGGAGAATGTCAACTGTGAAAATCCGCGCCGGACGCGCCTTTTGCAACAGCGTCCCCGGGGAACCCGCATCCGGCCTGCTTTCACCTCAGGCGCTTGCCCAAGCCCTGGCCGAGGGCGTTATCGCCTCCCTTTGCCGCCCACCTTGGACTGCTCCGGCACCTCTTTAACCAGGTCGTTTACCACCCGGTCAATTTCCGGTTGCGGCACCGCGTCGGCAGCAGAGGCCCGGCGGTCCTGATCGCGTTTTTCCCGTATCAGGAGCACCACTACATGCGCGATGGCGGCGTTGTCCGTGCCCATCCCTTCCGGGGTCTTGGCTTTAATGCCTACTGCCGAGGGCGTCACCTGCAGCAGTTCCGCCACTCGTGCCTGAATTTTTGCCGCGTGCGGGCCAATCTTTGGCTCGGCCAGAATCAAGGTGGAATCCACGTTGGCCACCGCATAGCCGGCGCGCCTCACCCGCTTCATCGCTTCCTCGATAAAGGTCACGGAATCGGCGCCTTTCCACTTGGGATCGGAAGGCGGGAAATAGGTGCCGATATCGCCCGCGGCTATGGCTCCGAGGAGCGCGTCGGTGAGCGCATGCAACAGCACGTCGCCATCGGAGTGGCCGGCCAGCCCCTTGGGGTGGGGCAGTTGCACGCCGCCGATTTTTAGAGGGATGCCCGCTTCGAATTCATGCGAGTCCCAACCGTATCCAATTCTCATGAGGCAGCCTTGGCCATGGAGAACCAGCACTTGGCACTTGGTAATTAGCACTTAGCCGTGCGGCGTAGAAGAACTATGCTGGCTAAATGCCAAGTGCTAACTGCTTGCTTTTTATCCCGCGGCGCGGCGGGCAGGACGCGACATGTAGAACTCGGCCAGTTCAAGGTCGGCGGGCGTGGTGATTTTCAGATTGCGCGCCGAGCCCATCACCACCGCCACCGCATGCCCGGAACGCTCCACCAGCGAGGCTTCATCGGTGCCCACGAACCCGTCGGCGGCGGCCTCGTCGAAAGCTTTCTTGAGCACACTGAAGCGGAATCCCTGCGGCGTCTGCGCCAGCACCACGCGCTCCCGCGGCACGGTGGCGGTGATAATGGCATTCTCGGCGCTGCGCTCCACTTGCTTCACTGTATCTACCGCCGGCACTCCGGCAATGGCTGCGCCGTGTTTTTCCGTGCCCTGGACCACGTTTTCAATGATTTCTTCGTCCACCAAAGGCCGCACCGCGTCGTGCACCAGGATAATGTCGTCCGGCGCGGCTTTCACTGCGGCCAGCGCGTTTGCGACTGACTGTTGCCGGTGCTCGCCGCCTTCGACCAGGTGTACCTTCTTGCCCAGCACTTCCTTTTCCAGGCGCGGGCGGAACGAGTCGGCCTCCGCCTTGCGCAGCGCCACATAAATCTCGGTTATGAGTGGGCTGGCGGCAAATTTGCGCAGTGTGTGCACCAGGATAGGAACACCGTGCAATTCCGCAAACTGCTTGGACGGACCTTTTCCTACTGCGGAACGCGGCGCCGCCTCCGCCGCCACCATGCGCGTGCCTAGTCCCGCCGCCGGAATAATGGCTATGACCTTCACAAGGGGCAATCAGTATACGAGCCGTGTGGACTTTACATCAAATCCGCTACCGCCGCCGTTGAGCCCCGCGCCTAGCTGCCAACCATCGCCTGCCGCACCGCATGGATGAGGTCGGTGTACACCGGCTCCAGGCCGGAGGCCCGCATATCAGCCGCTATCTGACCGCGATGATAGGCGGAGTGCATCACCACGTGCATCAGGATATCTCCCAGCTGGCTGCTGAAATGCTCGCCCTTGGAGTTGGTGTAGGCCGCCGGCTCCGCCAGGCGCGCGCGGGTGAGGCTGCCAAGATAACCGGCCCACGCCGTCTTCAGTTCTGTCACTTCCTGCAGAATCTGCTCCACTGTCAGTTGCGGCCATACCGCCATCTTTTTGCTTTCGGTGAGAATGCGGCTGCGCCAGGTCCACTCCGTTCCCACCACGTGCGCCATCAGCCGCACTGAGCGCGCGGGAGGCTGTTGGGCCGACTGCAAAGCCCGCGCCACCTCCTGGTTGGCCCAGTGATCGTAAACATACAATTTCCGCAAGTATTCCAGAAACTCCATACGTGCAATCCTCCTGAAACCTGCACCCAAGCCGGCATGTCCATGTCATTCCATTTGTAGAAACTCTCATGCCGCTGGGTGCCGAAACCTTGAAACCTGCGAAACCCATGAAACTCATTTCTTTAGATTCGCCGCCGGCAATGTTGATTCGGAACCTGAATGGCGCCCAGCCCTACGCCAACCTCCCTGCAGCACTGTGCGTCTCATATGGAGAGGAAACAGAACACTATGGCAACCAGACACCGTTCTTCCGGCCGGCGGAGTTCACGGTCACACCGTTCCACTTCCCGTTCGCGCTCGCGTGGCCGCAAATACGGCCGCAAGGCGCAGGGTGAAGTGCGCACCGAAATGCATCACATGCGTTCCGGCAAACATCCTGTCAAGAACCGCAAGCAAGCCATCGCCATCGGATTGAGCAAGGCGCGCCGCAAAGGCGCAAAGGTTCCATCCCGGTCCAGGCGATCGAGATCACGGTAGGAGGTAACGTCGTCTTCGGGCGCAAGCTAGACGCAAGCACTGCCGGTTTAGCCGCGCTCGAAGGCGTGCTTCTTTTCGATTTCCGAGTGCGCCAGGCGCATCTCCGCTTCAATTCGTTGCGACTGCGCCAGCAATGCGTCTGTCGGACCAGCGCTTTCCTCGCCGTCCTGGAAGCGGATGAAGCCTTCCCCCGCCAGTCGCCGAGCGGCCTCCAGCATTCGGTCGGTGGTGGCCCCCAGATATAACAGATCCACCGGCTCGGCCAGCCAACTCTTCCCGCTCCCGGCCAGTTTGTTTTCCCAATAGATTTTGCGGCGTACAAACTCAGTCAACTCCGCATCGCTGGCGTGCTGGAAAGTCCACTGTTTGCGGCGCAGGTCGTAGAAGCGGCTGGAGAAGGAAACCGGTAGCAGCTTGGGCGACTTCAAAAACTCCAATTGACGGTTGTCCACCTCTTTGCGCAGTGCGTTGATGACCGGTCCCTCGATATCCCCGGATTCGAGCGAGGGCAGCGCCTCGCGTACCGTCTGCGTCAAGTTGACTGCCACAGGCACGTGCAGGCCGTCGGTGTTTTCCAGTCGGATATCGCCGTGCAGCACAAAAAAATCAGCGCCGCCGCCCGAAGGCCGAAAAGGCCAATTCAGCGCGATGGTGAGCGGTAGGCCGGCCAGGGTGATGTACAACTTTCCCTTCTGTGTGCTGGTTTGGGTTTGCGAGGTTGTCATTCTCGGTACGTTTTTCTCCGGACCGCTATTGTAATGAAGTGCGGGAATGGCGGGAAGCGTTGGCTCTTCCGCCTATTTGTCCCACAAATGTCACCGACGCGGGTGATCCTTTCGCAGTCGAGCCCCGAACTCGCCATCATGAAGCTGGCGCCGCTCCACTTGTTACGTTCCAGGTTCTCGCAGTACCTAACACCAGCACCCACGCCGGCCTTCCACTAAGACAGCAAGACTGTGGAGAAAAGGAGCGCGGCGCTCCACTGGTTACTTTGCTGGTTCCGAGCCGCTGTTGTTGTGGCGCGAAATCACTCCAGGGGCACCAATCTCGCCAACTTTAATCCGGTTGCTCCACTTTGGGGCTTAGCCGGATGTCCTCCCAGCCTCAGGCGCACGCAATTTCGGCCTGGCAGGAGGTTCTTAGTCCACATGTGGCAATACTGATTCGTGCATGTACGGCTTCTGCCGCGCGACGGGCAATTCAAAGGAGCGCTACAGCTCAGGCTCATGGTTTAATCAGCCGCAGAGGATATGGATCCGAACCGCATTGCCGAGCTGCTGCAGCCGTTTCTCAGTGCGGAAGTCCTGCGGTCACCATTGGCGCTTTCCATCGAGCAGCTTCGATTTATATCTATATATATAGATATATTGCTACGCTGGAATAGACGTATCAATCTCACGTCCGTGCGCGATGCAGAAAGCATAGTGACTCGGCATTTTGGGGAGTCGCTGTTCCTGGCTGCCTATCTTTTCCCCGGTTCGTCGCGCCTCGGCACGACCGGTGACGGGTTCAGCCAACAGCATGTCCTGGATTTCGGGTCTGGCGCCGGCTTCCCGGGTCTGCCGCTCAAAATTTATGTCCCCGAACTTCGCCTCACCCTGGTGGAGTCGAATCACAAGAAGGCGGCCTTCCTGGCGGAGGTGATCCGGGCTCTCCAATTGACCAATGCCTATGTCTTCAGCGGCCGTCTCGAGCTTGGCCAGGGGAAGGAGACCGGGCTTGTCGTGCCCGCCGAAATTCAACCTGCGAGCCTGATTACCATGCGCGCTGTGGAGCACTTCGAATCCGCCCTACAGACGGCCGCAGCGCTGGTCCGCCGTGGCGAGGCCCACCTGGGGGCTGGGAGGTTGGCGCTGCTGATCGGGCGCTCCCAGGCAGAGCAAGTCCCCCGGAGCATCGGCGACTTTTTCTGGGAAGCTCCGCTCCTGGTGCCACAATCACGGGAGCGGGTTCTGCTCGTTGGCCGGTATCCTCTCGAATAAGTATCCGGAATCTAACAAGTGGTCTGGCCTTTCGATATTTTCGTTTTTTTCGCCCGGCTAGCGGGTCGTTTCGCCCTAAAGTGGAGTAACCGCCATTCTGGCGTTTACCCTGGCTGAATCTCACTCCAATCCCCCTAGTACCACAGCAGTTATAAGTGGAGTAATCGGCCTGTCTTCGGCGCTGATCTGGGTTTGCCATTGCCCGAACGTGTTGCTCTTCGGGCCAGAAGTGGGCGAAATCGCACAGTGAACCAAATCAGTTAACATCCCATCCGGGAGTGTCCACTCTCCACTGTTCCACGTAGAACATCGCTCGGGATGACGCTCCAGTTGACGTGAGCGCACTCGTGTTCCCCGGGTCCGCTTATGCAGAAGGAGAGTAACGAGCGGAAGCGAGGGAAGTACCACCCCAGTAACGCTCCGAATCACGCCAGGCACGCCGCCTTAGAGAACCGCGGCTCGCCGAGCCCGCCGTTGCTGGCTATCAGGTGCAAGCACCCGACCTATTCTCCTTGGCAGCTTCGCGCCACGCGGAACACCGCAATCCCGATCAGATCACCCGCCACCGCCAGCGCCCCACCATCGTTGTTCCACGTGGAACATCGC
>DASSQB010000369.1:0-6336 GCA_035702725.1 Terriglobales bacterium
TGGCTGCCCGTGAAGGAAAGCTCGGGCGTGTCCTCGTTTCCGTAGGAGGTCTGCAGCGTGAAAGCGTTGCGGTCCACGGGACCACGCAGCAAGTTGACCACGCCTCCCAGGGCGTCGGAGCCGTAGAGATGGGAAGCGCCGCCGCTGGCCACCTCCATGCTGGCAATTTCTGCGCCTGGAATGCGGTCCCAGTAAATCCAGCCACCAAAGGGGTCATTCAGGGGAAAGCCGTCGGCCAGCACCAGGGCGCGGCTGGCTCCGCTGGCGCCAAGGCCGCGCAGGGAAACGCCCTGAGAAGTGGGATTGGCGGTGCGGCTGTCGCTGCGGCGAAACAAGCTGAAACCCGCCACCTGGCGCAGCTTATCGTCCGGGGTCAGGGCAGCGGTGGCGGCGATATCCTGAGGTGAGAGCACCAGCACGCTGGTGGGCGTATCAATCACCCGGGTGCCCGTGCGGTTGGCCGTTACGGTCACTTCTTCGGCGGCGCCCGCGGGCGCCAGCTCGAACTTAAGCTCGCTCTGGCCGGCGTTCCAGTGCAGGTTGCGGGTCAGAAATCCAGCCGCGCTGGCCTGAGCTGTTCCCTCCTGTGCCGGCACATGCTCGAAGCTGAAGCGGCCGCGGTTGTCGATAATTTGGGTCGCCTGAAATCCGGGGCTGGAGAGCACGACCTTGGCGCCAGAGATTGCCGCACCGGTGGTATCTGTCACCACACCAGTTATACGGGTTGTATAACTAATTTGCGCGACGGCGAGGCAGCAGAGCAGAAACGTGGTGGTGAGCCATGCCGCGAAACGCAGTAAGGGCAAGGCGCGGGCGGGGATGTTGCTCATTCATTCGCTCCAAAAACAATCGTCCAACTGCCCCCACCCCATGTGACGGCCAGGCCATAATCTTAGCTTTTCTTTTGGAAAACATCATCTTGCGCGTCGTCGCCGGGTGAGCGATAGTGAACTAGCCAACCACACGTGCCGCGAAAAAAGAAGACCCGAGCAGGTAAGAAGTTGTCGAAGGCGGCGGCCAAGCTGCGCCTGCTGAAGTCGCTGCGTTGCACCACGCGCTACGAAAAGCGCGCCTGGGAGGCCGGCGCCAAGCTGGTGGCAGGCGTGGACGAAGTGGGGCGCGGTTCCCTCTTTGGCCCGGTGGTAGCAGCGGCGGTCATTCTTGATCCGGCCTACCGGATTCGCGGCCTGCGCGATTCCAAGCTGCTCAAGCCGGAGCGGCGCGAGGTGCTGGCCGAACGCATCCGGGAGCACGCCATCGCCATCTCCATTGCGGCCGTGGACCACGCCCGCATTGACCAACTCAACATTTACTGGGCGTCAGTGGAGGCGATGGTGGAGGCCGTTCGCCGCCTCGCGCCCGCTCCCGACCACCTGCTGATTGACGCGCTGCGCATTCCCTGGGAATGCCCGCAGACCAAGATCATCCACGGCGACGCGCTCTCCGCCTCCATCGCCGCCGCCTCCATCATCGCCAAGGTGGAGCGCGACCGCCTGGTGCGCGAGTGGGCGCCCGTCTTCCCCGCCTACGATCTCGCCTCCAACAAGGGCTACAGCGCGCCCAAGCACATCGCCGCCCTGCGCAAGTACGGCCCCTCGCCCCTGCACCGCCAGTCCTTCGCCCCGGTATGGATGGCTCCCGCGCCGCAGCAGGTGCTGGAGTTCATGCTCTCGGACGTGGCAGAGGATACGGATGCAGCGGCGGAAGCCGTGGCGGGCGATTGAGCGGTGATTCCGCGGGCTGCCTGACGTAAGCCAAAAACCTTGCAGGAGAACGGCACCATCCAAACCTAGGAATCGGAAATTTCCGGGTCTTAATCGCTACCGATCCTGGAAATAGGAGATCCGTATCAGGCCACGGCTTTTAGCCGTGCCGAACGAGGATATGAGAAAGAGCGGCTTTAGCCGCTGTGAAGACTCGACAGCGGCTGAAGCCGCTGCTTTGAGCAAAGTGAGTCCACCATTCCCGTCAGCTTTGCCTAATGATTGATGTGAAGCCCTTGGTGGCGTACGGCGGCCCGGTTTTTGCTTATACTCCCGGCATGGCTTTGATTGTTTTCCTGCGAGGGGTCAATGTGGGTGGGCACAGAACGTTTCGCCCAAGCGTCCTCGCCAAAGAACTCCGCCACTATGATGTTGTGAACATCGGTGCTGCCGGCACGTTCATCGTTCGCAAACCTCCTTCTCGAACAAAGCTGCGTGCTGAGTTGCGCCGGAAGCTGCCATTCGAAGCGGAAGTTGTGCTCTGTGGTGGCGGCGACCTTCTCCGCCTGGAAACGAAGAATCCGTTTGCCGCGGAGCCTTCATCGCCGGATGTAGTTCGGTTCGTCAGCGTCCTTTCGAAAGCAGGCGGCGTCCGAGCGTCGCTTCCAGTCACCTTTCCCTCAGACGGGGAGTGGCTGGTGCGGGTGATGGCGGCGGAAGGACAATTCGTGTTTGGGATGTACCGGCGTCACATGAAGACGATCGGCTATCTTGGCCAGATTGACAAGTTGTACGGTGTTCCGGCGACGACCCGCAATTGGAACACGATAATGGCCATCGTGCGGAGTCTAAAGGGCTCAGCTTGATCAGGAACCGTAAGGAGCTATGGCCGAGGTTTGACGGATTTATGGACCTTCTCTTCTGGCGCTGCGTTCAGAAGCTGAGCTGAGTTCGACGGGCTTGCCGTGGGGCGTGTGCCGGTAGGCGTCCGCCCAGGCTTCTTTTCGTGCCAGCATGGCCACGGGATCGGACAGACCCTTCACGGTCACTAATCGCTCGAGCGCGGCCAGCCAGTGCTCGTAGTAGCGTGAGCCATCGTCAGCTTCGCCGCGCTCGGCGGCGGACTTCAACTCTTGGGCTAAAGCAGCGGCCCATTCTTTCCAGGTGAAATGTCCCTGCTCGGAAAGCTTGACCGCCAGTGCGAACGCCTGTGCCTGCCAGGGTTCAGCGAAAACAGGTCCACCCTCATCGCGCGGAAGTCGAGGCAGCGCTGCCAGGTTGTCCGATGCGTGTGTTGGATCAGGCTGGGTCAAGGTAGTCATCCCACATGTCCAGATAAACACAATCCTTTTCCGGCGCCTGCGCCCCCCACAGTTCGCGGGCAGCAAAGCGGACCGAATAAACATGCTGCGGCTTCTCGCCGAGGAAATGGGCGTTGGTGTCGGGAAAAACGAAAACGCCGTGGTCGCGATGGATGGTTCCGGCCTTTCCGCGCGCGTAACGCGGCAGGCGCGTGTGGCCTACCGGATTGATGTTGCGGGCACGCACCGACTGGCCCGCGTGAAAGCGCGGGGACACCTGCAGGTCGCGCTGGGCGTGAATGCGAGTGGAGAGCGGAACTGGGCTAACCTGATCCGCGGTGAGCGGTGGGGTCGTCTTGGCGGCGCCCGCAGCGGGCACACCGTTTTCAACCTCAGCAGCCGTAGCCAAACCTCTGCGGACCAGCAAGTCGCGCAGTCCCGAGAACCATTGCTCGTAGTAGCTCAGGCGCAGGTAATCTTCCGGGGGCAGGACCTCGCGGGTGTGGCGGAAGGCGTCCAGGTTCCACTTGTGCCAGGAGAAGGTGGCAAGAACCATGGCCAAAACGCGAGACTCCCATGGCGTGTGGAAGACGGGTTCGCCCTTTTCATATTCAATCGGGCCCATGTCCTGCATGCCGCCCATGTCATGAATGCCGTTCATCGTTTCCTTTTGGGGGAGGGAACACAACCTTCGCCACCCCGACCATGGCATCGCGGGTTACCAGGGCCGCCAGGTCTTCTTCGCTCAGGGCCTCAGTACCGGCGGGACGCTCCGGAAGCACCAGGTAACGCAATTCCGCAGTGCTGTCCCAAACTCGCACTTGAACGTCGTCCCCGAGTTCCAACCCGAATTCGCGTAGCACACCCCGCGGGTCAATCACAGCGCGCGAACGGTATGGGGCAGACTTGTACCAGACCGGCGGCAAGCCAAGCACGGCCCACGGATAGCACGAGCAAAGGGTGCAGACAATCAGGTTGTGCACGGTGGGAGTGTTTTCCACCACCAAGATGCGGTCGCCCTGGCGGCTGATGAAGCCGAAGTCGGCCATGGCATCATTCGCGTCGGCGAGCAGACGAGCCTTATAGGCCGGGTCAACCCAGGCCCGCGCCACCACCCGGGCGCCATTTCGCGGGCCGATCTTGTGCTCATATGCATCCACCAGGGCATCCAGCGCCGCCCGGTCCACGAGCCCTTTCTCCACCAGTAACGACTCCAGTGCCTTCACTCGCAGCGCCGGTTCGGAAGGCACCGCCTGGTGCTCGTGCTCATGCTCGTGCGCAGGGGCCAAGTCCGGGGTCATTGCCGCTCCCGCGGTTGCTGCTGCTGTGGTCAGGAAGTCACGCCGCGTGATCGCCATGGAACTGTCCTTACGACGAGCAGAGGCAAACAGCTCTGGGGTACGTTGGTGAATCGCGACATTTTGGTTCAGGGGTGGCGCCATGTCAACCGGGAATCTAACGATGACAACGATGGGGTAGCCCTATTCAAGCCAAAGCCGGGCTTGAGTGGGCCACTGTCCAGTACTGGCTACAGCAAACTGGCTCCTGATTTATTCTGGAACGCATGCACCGACTGCTCTGCATTACTGCCCACCCTGACGATGAAGCCGGCAATTTTGGAGGCTCGCTGCTGCTCTGCCATGAGCGGGGCGTGGAGACCCACGTCATCTGTCTGACGCCCGGGCAGGCCGCTTCCAATCGTGGCGGCGCCCGTACCGACCAGGAACTGGCCACGCTGCGGCGCAAGGAGTTCGCCGCCTCCTGCCGGGTTCTGAAGGTCACGCACGCCGAAGCGCTCGACTACGCCGACGCTCACCTGCACCGCATTGATCTCTACAGTGTGGTGGCGGAGCTGACACGCCGCATGCGCCAGATTCGCCCGCAGGTGGTGCTGACTTATGGTCCGGATGGCGGCATCACCGGGCACACCGACCACGGCATGGCCGGCATCTTCGCCAGCCTGGCGTTCCAGTGGGCCGGCCGCAGCAACCGCTTCCCCGAGCAACTGCAGGATGGCGCGAGCCTCTACCGCCCGCAAAAGCTGTATTACGCGGCTGCGCCTTTTAGCTTGCCCGGCCGCCAGCCCATTTCGCCACCGCCGGTTACTATCACCATCAGCATCGGCAAGTTTATGGACGACAAGATTCGCGCTTTCCAGTGCCACACCAGCCAGGCGCCGCTCTTCCAGCTTTTCGAGAAGGCGGTGCGGCAACGCGGCCAGCAGGAGGAATTTCACCTGGCCGCCACCAGCACGCCGGGCGCCCTTAAGCCGGAAAAAGATTTATTTGAAGGAGTAATCGAAGATTAGCCGCAGAGACACCGAGAAACAGAGATTTTTGATTTATGGGTTTCCCTGTGTCTCGGTGCCTCTGTGGTGAATTACTTTGCTGGCAGCGCTTTGATGATGTCGGTCAGCAGATCGGGCTGGCTTGAAACCCGCTCCAGATGTGGGTACATTTCGCCGCTGTGGTAGTTAAGCGAGTAGGTGGTGAAGTAGTCGGTGTTCTCGATCAGCAGCTGCAGGGGCCCGCTCGCGGTTTTGCTGGCCTTGAGCGCGTCGTGCCAGACTTCCGGCGCGAACTTGCGGCCGTTGACGGCGATAACCTTCATGCCCGGCCCGATGCCGGCATTGGCGGCCAACCCGCCGTGCACAGTATCTACAATCGTGCCATCCTCCGTCCGTAGTAATAGGCCCACGGAGTATTCGGCGTTGATCGTCTTTCTGTCCTGCTCCTGCAGGCGCGACACTTCCGAAGGCGTGTCCGTGTAGACCACCCGCCAGCCGCTGCCCTCAATGCCTCCCAGAGGCGCGTGCGCCGCATGGGTGGTCAGGCGCTCGTGCCAGAAGCCGCGCCAGTCGTAGGGTGCAATCTGGTTGAGCGCGTTGACCAGCTCATCGAAGGTGTAGGGCTTCACCATGGGCGCCTGGCTGGGCTGCGGCGTAGGGCCGGCGTAGAACAGCTTGCAGAAGTCGTTCAGCGACTTCTGGTTGTGCGTCTGCTGGCGGATAATGACGTCGGCCCACAGCCAGTCGAGCACGCCTTCGTCGTAGAAATCGGTGCCGCGGCGCCAGGAATCCCACGCCTCGGAGGAAAAATACAAAAGCTGAGCGGCGTCATTGGTGTCCTGCAGGTCGCGCCAGGTACGACCCGGGCGATGGTCGAGTTCGGCGCCGATCATGGCCAGCGAGTCACGGTAGTCCTGCGGCGTCCACAGGCCGCTGCGCTCGGTGAGCACGTCGCCCAGGTAGGACGTGAGCCCCTCGTAAACCCACAGCATGGTGGTAATCATGGGCTTCTGGTAGTCGGGCGTGGTCAGGTCGGCAGGACGGC
>DASSQB010000370.1:0-7157 GCA_035702725.1 Terriglobales bacterium
GCACCATGAAAACATTAGGAATGCTGTAAATGGCCTGCAACAGCCCGATATTGGCGTCGCTGAAGTGCAGCTGCTTTACCAGCAGATCGGCAATGGGAGCAATGCAGTCGTAGACGTAGTAGTTGCCCAGCATCGCCAGGCTGATGAACAGCAGGACTATCCAGCGATAGAGGCGGGAAGGTTCGGGGCGGGCAGCAACGTCGCCAACAGCGGCTTGAGTAGTCAAGGTTGGACTTCTCTTAAGAGTTGACTGACCGCAGAGAATACCAGATGGGGCAAGCGGCAGGTGTGACCAGGGTCACGCAGGTGAATACTCTGCGGTTTCCGCAATCCGGCGTTGACGGAGACCCGAGGTGGTTCTTAGCGGAATAGCGTGGATAGCGCGCGAAAGAACTCTGCCGGCGTAGCAATCCGCAGAGAGGTACGGTGGGCGACGGCTTTCGTAAAATGCTTGGTGTTGTGGGTTAGCAGCCAGTCTGGTTTGCTGGCCATGGCGGAGAGGAGTACCGGCACATCTGCGGCGTGGCGGATCAGGTGCTGGTTGGCTCGAACCAGGTCGGCATGGGGGTAGGGGACAAACTCCGGGTCGGTGAGTTTGATCAGCTTACGGTAGTCTTCGATCAACTGCTCGCCATCAAGCGCCGGCAGACGTTCGGCGTGCCAGAGCAGGTTTTCTTCCACTTCGTCCCGCACCACTTCCGCCAGCACCAGCCTGCAGACCTTGGCAGCGCACAGCGACAGAGTGGCCTTGTCGAGCCCCCAGGTGGAAACAATTCCTGCGGTCAGAACATTAGAGTCGAGGAAAAGGCGGATTCGGCGTGGACTGGTCACTTCCCGCGACGGCGGCTGGAATGGGGCGGGGAGGCATTGGACGTAAGCTTCTTGCCGTAGTGGCGTGCGTAGACTCGCTTACGGGCCTCGGTGAGGGTCGCGAGGAGCTGTTCCGAGGTGACACCAGCAGCCGTCAGACTTGAGCTCACTTGCTGGCAGAGGTGTTCAAAGCGCTGTTGCTCCGGCAGCAGGATTAGACCATCTCCCATCCGCAGGACCGCGAAAGGCGCGCCATTCCCAAGCCCGAGATCGTCCCGGAACTGCTTAGGCACCGTAAGTTGTCCCTTTTCCCCAATCTTGGTCGTGGTCAGGTATTCGAGCGTGGAAGTGCGGTTCGCCATGCTGGTAGGAAAATCCTACCACAAGATGCCGCAATCGCCAAATGCTTAGGGCGGGGTTGACTGCTTGCCCTGGGGAGGTTTCGAGTTTCAGGTTTCGAGCCTTGAGACCAGTGCCGTGATGAAACTGGAAACTCGCAATTGTGAAACCTTGAAACCTGTCCTATTGCTTCGGCGCCGGAATCGCGGTCTCAGGCCGGCCGGCGTCCTGCTGGTGAATCCGGTCAATATCCTGATTGGTATAGACCTTGGCCGGCGGATGCGCCTGCTCCCAGGCACGAATGGTTCGTGCCGCCTGGGCCAGATTCTCAGGCGCAACCGGGATGGCGTAGGCATTCTCGAACACCGCCGCACCGGTGTTGAGGAAGATGGTCTGCGGCGCATTGCGGGCCATCATCATGCCGTGCGGGCGAGGGTGCGCCATCGCGTGTCGGCCTACTCCTGCTGCCAGGGGCACGAAGGGCCGCGGTCCAACCAGCGGCGAAACGGCCCCAACGACCGTCGGTTGGCCGCTCACGCTGACCAGGGTGACTGCTGGCGGAACCATATTGGCGGTGCTGCTCAGTCCCATGTTGGTGATGGAAAGGGTCGCGTTGGTCGCTCCGGCAACATTGCCGGGAGTCGCGTTGCTTGCTCCTGCGGGTGATAGAGAAACCGAGTTCAGGCTGAGCATGGGAGTGCTGACCACCGGATAATTGAACTCATCCCACAGCAGACGGTTGCTGGCAAAACCGGTATTAGTTACCCACGTCTGCCCAAAAGCCTGGACTGCCGCCAAACTCAGCACGAGAACTGCTCCCGCCAGGAACCCGCGACGCATAACATCCTCCCCCCAGCTGGTTGGCCGGGTATTCGGGAAAATCTTAAAGTATTTCCTGCTAAAAAGTCACTAACTTCCTATATATCGGGCATATAGACTCCTGGCCACGGCGGTGTCCGAAGTCCCCTTGATGATGGCCCGGCCATCCGGGAAGAGGGTGAATTCGTAGGGCTCATGCCAGAACTTGAGCACGAACTCATTGTGGCGCACGGTGCCATGGGCGCTAAGCCGCTCAGTCATAAGGGCAAAATCCATGGGACGGGCGCGCTCATGAATCTGCACCGAATTGCGTCCGCAGAGGGTGATGTGGGGCCGGCCCTCGCCGGCGAGATGAACAAAGTCGCGCCGGCCGCAGGTACGGCAGTCAGGATGCGGCTCTCCCGCCTGAATTGCGGAAGTCTGGTTGGTCCAAAGGTCCCAGGAAAGCAGGGTGCGGCGCAACTGTTCGCGCGCACCCACCAGCAACTTCAGAGCTTCGCCTGCCGCCGCCGAGGCGACCACGCTCACGGCGGGTCCCAGCACGCCCGCCGTTTCGCAGGTTTCCAGCGTGCCCCGTGGCGATTCCGGAAACATGCAGGCGAGGCACGCGGTTTCGCCTGGCAGGATGTTCATGGTGAGGCCATAGCTGCCGACGGCGGCGCAGTAAATCCAGGGCAGGCCGCGCTGCACGGCGAAATCGTTCAGCAGGTACCGGGTTTCGAAGTTGTCCGTGCCATCCAGCAGCAACTGTGCCCCGGTGAGCAGGCGTTCAATATTTTCCGGCGTGAGATCGGCTACTTCGGGTTCAACCACAATTTGGGAGTTGCAGGCAGCGAGTTTGCGGGCGGCGGCGATGGCCTTGGGCAGGGAAGCAGCGGCATCGGCTTCGTCGAACAGCGCCTGGCGCTGCAGGTTGCTGGCTTCCACGTAATCGCGGTCAATAATGCGCAGCGTGCCCACACCGGCGCGGGCCAGCAATCCTGCCAGCGTGGAACCGGTAGCGCCGCAGCCCACAATGGCGACACGCGCTCTCGCCAGGCGCTGCTGCCCCTGGGCGCCGATGCCGGAAAACAAAATTTGCCGCGAGTAACGCTCTTCGTAACTCACTGGCCATCCCCTCAGGATGTACTAACCCTTTATTATAGGAGTCAGCAACTCGCGAAACGGAGAATTGCCGCTGCCTGGGCTAACGGGAGTGAGTGAGGGCGCCCGAAGGCCGGGCCCAAACGGGACGCCTGGCGCCGCCCCGTCGTGCAACGTTACCTCGGTGACCGGGTTTATCGAAGTGGCTACAATCCACCTCAGACTGGGTATGCAAGCGGGCAAGGAGTCCCTTTGGCGGTAAGGAGAGCATTCGTCCGGGTGCTGGTGGCAGTGGCTGTTGGGGTGGCGGGTGGCCTGCTGCCGCCCCTGGCCCGGGCCCAGCACGTCACGCGGGCGGAAGAAGTGCATCGCTTGCAAACCGCTGCGACACCGCAAAATTCCGTCCTCGCGCAGCCCGTAACCACCGGCTCACCTGCCACCGCCCCACCCGCGACCGCGTCCACTCCTTTGGGGGCAATTTTCGAATACCAGGGACTGCCGGTGCGCGAAATCCGCTTCGCCGGGGTGGAAAGCGGCGACCTGGAGCAGTTGCAGAAGGTGGTCACGCAAAAAGCGAATCAGCCCCTGGATCGCTTCAAGGTTCGCGACAGCGTGCGCGCCCTGTTTGCCACCGGCCGCTTTGCCGATATCCAGGTGGAGGCCGATCGCACCCCCCAGAATGAGGTCACGCTGGTTTTTCGCGCGGTGCAGAACTACTTTGTGGGCGTGGTCAACGTGGAAGGAGCGCCACGCGAGCTCACCAACACCCAGCTGGGCAATGCCACCAAGCTGCAACTGGGGGAACTCTACACGGCGGAAAAGCTGCAAACCGGCATTGATCGCATGGGCCAGCTGTTGCAGGAGAACGGGTACTACCAGGCCACGATCACGGAAAGCGAGCAGCGCGACGCGTTAACCCAGCAGGTGAACATCTCCTTCCACGTGGATCCCGGGGCGCAGGCACGAGTGGGGCGGATCACGCTCACCGGGCAAGCCGGCTACAGCCTGCTGGAGCTGCTGGATACCGCGCACTTCCATCCCGGCGACCGGGTGTTGGCGCAAAGCATCACCAGCGCCCTGCGCCGCCTGCGGAAAAAATACCAGAAGATCAACCGGTTGGAGGCTCAGGTCTCCATTCCCAGCCAGAACTTTCAGCCGGCCACCAACACCGTAGACTACGTGCTGCATGTGGAACCCGGACCCATCGTGCTGGTGCGCGTGCAGGGAACGAGCATGCACATGGGCGAAATCAAGAAGCTGATTCCGGTTTACGAAGAGAATGCGGTAGACGAAGACCTGGTGAATGAGGGCCGCCGCAATCTGCGCGATTACATGCAGACGCGTGGTTACTTCGATGCGGAAATCAATGTCCGTCAGGACTTCGACCAAAAGAAAAACGAGCGCCAGATTGTTTACATCGTGGAGCGCGGCATTCGGCACAAGCTGACCAACATAAATATTTCCGGCAACACCTACTTTGACGGCGCTACCATTCGCGAGCGCATGCAGGTGCAGCCCGCCGGACGCCTCTTCTCGCAAGGCATGTACAGCCAGCAGTTGCTGGCCGGCGACGTGAAAACCATTGACGACCTGTACCGTGCCAACGGTTTCCAGCAGGTGGAAGTGACATCGGCGGTGCACGACAACTACCTGGGCCAAATGGGCCGCATCGCTGTCGAGATTCGCGTCTCCGAAGGGCCGCAGACGCTGGTGGGCAGCCTGCAGATTGCAGGCAACCGCACCATTCCCGAGGACGCGCTGCGTCCTAATCTCTCCAACGTGGAAGGGCAGCCCTTTTCAGAATCCAATATTGCGGCTGACCGCGATGCCATCCTCACCTATTACTTCAACAATGGCTTTCCTGATGCCGCTTTCGAATACGCTGCCAAGCCGGCGCCGGAGCAGCCCAACCGCATGGACCTGACCTACACTATTCGCGAGGGGCAGCAGTTCTTTGTGGACCGCGTGCTGGTGGACGGGCTGAATTACACCCGGCCTTACGTGGTGCGCCGCGAATTGCAGGTGCACACCGGCGATCCCATCAGCCAAAACCAGATGTACGACAGCCAGAGCCAGCTCTACAACCTGGGCATCTTCAACGAGGTGGATACCGCGGTGCAGAATCCCGAAGGCGACGTGGCGCAGAAGAACGTGCTATTCAGCGTGAAGGAAGCCCGCCGCTACACCTTCAACTATGGCTTCGGCTTTGAAGCACAGACCGGCCAGCCGGCAGGTCCAACCCAGCCCCAGGGAGAAACCGGAGTAAGCCCGCGTGTCTCCTTCGGCGTGACGCGCCTGAACTTTCGCGGCCGCGACCACACCATTTCGTTCAAGTCGCACTTTGGCCGCCTGGAGCAGCGCGCCCTGGTTAGTTACGATGCGCCGCACTGGTTCAACAACGACAAGCTGCGCTTCACACTCGCCGGCTTTTATGACAACTCGCTCGACGTGGTGACCTACACCTCCAACCGGCTGGAAGGCTCGGCGCAGATCGAGCAGAGCTGGAGCAGGGTGACAACCACGCTTTACCGCTTCACCTACCGCCGGGTTCAAGCCACCAACCTGGTACCGCTCACACCGAACCTGATTCCTTTGCTGTCACAACCGGTTCGCGTAGGCATGCCCAGCATCACCTACATTCGCGACAAGCGCGACAATCCCATTGAGAGCACCCGGGGCAACTACACCACGGTTGACGCCGGTGTGGCGGCCGGCTTCTTCGGCTCCCAGGCCAACTTCAGCCGCCTGTTGGCGCAGAACGCCACCTACCTGCCTTTTGGCTCCAAGCGCAGCAAGAATAAGTGGGTTTTTGCCCGCTCCACCACGGTGGGGGTGGAGAACCAATTTGGCACAAGCCAGCTCATTCCGTTGCCGGAACGGTTCCTCTCCGGCGGCGGCAATACTCTGCGTGGCTTTTCGATCAACCAGGCAGGCCCGCGGGACCCCGCCACCGGCTCTCCGCTGGGTGGAGAGGCGCTTTTCATCAACAACCTGGAGTTGCGCACGCCGCCCGTATCGCTGCCCTGGCTGGGCAACAATATGGGGTTTGTGGTGTTCAACGACGCCGGTAATGTGTTCGCTACCCCCGGGGATATGGCCAAGGGCTTCAGCCACTTAAGCCAGGACACCAGCCAGTGCACGGTGGGCAGCTCAAGTTGTAACTTCAATTATCTTTCTCAGAACGTAGGCGCCGGCGTTCGCTACAAGACTCCAATTGGTCCGCTGCGCTTCGACGTCGGCTATAACCTCAATCCCCCGGTATTTCCGGTGAACCAGAATACGGGAGACCAGGCCTTTCCCTTTCCCCATGTGGAGACTGGCCGCCACCTGAACTTTTTCTTTAGTATTGGACAGACATTCTGATGTGGCGACGCTGCCTGCAAATCGTGTTGGTTCTGGCGCTGGCAGGGAGCAGCCTGTTTGCCGGCGAGGTCATCGAGCGCGTGGTCGCCACCGTGAACAAGCGCCCTATCCTGCAAAGCGACTGGGACGAGGAGGTGCGCTACGAAGCATTTGTCAACCACCGCCTGCTCACGAGCGTGACGGCAGCGGAGCGCAAAGCGGCGCTGGACCACCTGATTGACCAGGAACTGCTGCGCCAGCAGATCAAAGAAGACGAGGCCGAGGGAGTGCTCAAGCCCTCTACTCCCAATGTTGAGAAGCGGCTGCAGGAACTACGCAAACAATATCCGGAGGCGGAAAAGCCGGCGGTCTGGCAGGCGGACTTGCAACGATACGGCCTGCGCGAGGAGGATCTGGCGCGCCACGTTATGCTGCAGGCCCGCCTGGAACGCCTGATTGATGTGCGCCTGCGCCCCACCATTCACATCAGCCACAGCAGCATTGAAAGTTACTACCAGCAACAGCTCTTGCCCGAGCTGCGCAAAGCGGGGGTGAAGGATGTGCCCCTGGTGGAAGTTTCGCCCAAGATCGAGGAACTGCTCACGCAGCGCCGCATGAACGAGCTGCTGGCATCCTGGCTGCACGACTTGCGTTCGCAAAGCGACATCCGCATGGGAGCCGCCGCCGAATCCGGAGTCAGCCAGCGATGAGCGCGGGCGCCAATAGCCGTGCGGGCACAGCCGGAGGCAACGGGGGGCGGCCGC
>DASSQB010000371.1:0-15908 GCA_035702725.1 Terriglobales bacterium
CAGGCGCACGCGCCCGTCTTTCGCCGAGATCCCGCGCACAATGTTTTCCGTGCCGTCCTGGCTGTCATCGTCTACTACAATGAGCTCATAGGGCACGCCCAGCGGGGCGAGGCTGGTGCCAATACGCTCCAGCACGCTGCGAATGTTCGCAGCCTCGTGCAGGGTCGGGATTACCAGCGCCAAGCTTGCAGGGACGATGCCGGCAGCAGGCGAAGGGGCGCCGGTTTCAGTGGTTACCAGTTTTTCCATGGGCTAGGGCGGTTGGACCTGATCCAGTGTGGCCCACCAGGGGCTTAGATTCAAGCCGCTAAAGGTATGCACACCCCGGTGCAAGGCAGGCCATCCCCGGTAGGTTGGATCCGGTGTAGCCTGAAGCTTTGGCGGGCTGGACATCATCCTTAGAAGATAGAATCGTGGCTGAACGTCAAAAACCGTCGCTGGTGCTGGACGAAATATTTCGTTTCGCCTACGACACCTTCTGCAGCAACAAAGTACGCTTCCTGCTCACGGCGCTGGGCATGGTGATTGGCACCGCCTCCCTGATCCTGGTGGTGACCATCGGCCTCACCGGCAAGCAATACTTCCTGCGGCAGATTCAGGGCATCGGCTCCAACCTGGTGTGGGCGGAATACGAAGGCGGCAGCCAGCACGTGAACGCTGAGCCGCCTGACCCGCTCACCGTTAACGACATGCAAGCGGTGCAGGAGCAAGTGCCCGGGATCACCGCCGCCACCCCAGTGGTCAACCTGAATGACCGCATTCCCATCCCCGGAGGCAAGGAACGCGAAGTCCTCATTCTGGGGGTGAACCCGGAATACCGTTACATCCGCAACATCAACGTGGTAGCCGGCCGCTTCTTCGACAGCGAAGACGAGCAGGCGCGCAACAAGGTAGCCGTGCTGCAGGAAAAACTGGCCGACCGGCTCTACGGCTCGCAGGATTACGCTATCGGCCAGGTAATGAAGCTGAGCGGCCTGCCTTTCACCGTAATAGGGACGTTCAAGGAGGGAGTGGAAACCTTCGGGCAGACCGAGGTGACCCAGGACACGATCCTCATCCCCTACACTGTGAGCCGCTACTTTACGGAGAACGGAAGCACGGTCAAGCAGATCTACTTCAGCGTGGCTGACATGGCTGATGTGCCGCGGGTAACGGAGCAGGCGCGCAAGGTTATCCAGTCGCGTCACCGTCCGGAATCGGTGTACGGCCTTAGCAATCTGACCCAGGTGCTCACTCTGGCGGCTAAGACTGCTAACGCCCTCACCCTGGTGCTGTTGCTCACCGCCATGGTGGTGCTGCTGGTCAGCGGCATTGGCATCATGAACATCATGCTGGCCACGGTCAGCGCCCGCATCCGCGAGATCGGCATCCGCATGGCCGTGGGCGCCACTCGGGCCGAGATTCGCTTTCAGTTCCTCACCGAAGCCATCATGATTTCCCTGGGTGGGGGGCTCCTGGGCATCATTATTGGATTGGCCCTGCCTTTTTCCGTACGTTTTGTCACCAGCTACCGGCTCCCAGTGTCGGGTTGGTCAGCGGTGATAGCACTGGGGGTTTCCACCTTTGTGGGCGTGCTCTTCGGCACCGTCCCCGCCACCCGCGCGGCTCAACTTGATCCGGTGGAGAGCCTGCGCCACGAATAGCCAGGACTTTTTCAGCACAACGCCGCAGGCGCGTGATAGTAAAGGCCCAGGACGGTAGCCCTGGGGAAATATGCGAGCAAAAGAGCGAGCCCAGCTGGGGCGGCACGCCGCGGTTGCATCATCCAGCTTTGCGTCCTAAACTCATAGCACACCTACTTCATATGTCTGCAATTGCAGGGGCTATACTGCCGCCAGCCATAATGCCAGGCAGGAGAGTTTGTGTAACCCTCATCTGATGATCAATGGCAAGCGCATCTGCGTGGTGTTGCCCGCCTACAACGCGGAGCAGACCCTGGAACAGACGGTCCGCGAACTGCCCGACCTGGTTGATATCCGCATTCTGGTGGACGATTACAGCACCGACCGCACCCTGCAAGTGGCGCAACGGCTGGGCTTACGTACTTTTGTCCACGACCGCAACTACGGTTACGGGCGCAACCAGCAGACCTGCTACCGCGAAGCTCTAAGCGCGGGCGCTGATGTGATCATCATGGTGCACCCCGACTACCAGTACACGCCTCTGCTCGTGACCGCGGTGGCCAGCATGGTGGCGTACGGTGTCTACGACGTGGTGCTGGGCTCGCGCATTCTGGGGGGCGGCGCGCTGCGCGGCGGCATGCCGCTTTACAAGTACATTTCCAACCGCGGTCTGACCCTGGTGCAGAATTGGTTTTTGGGAGCCAAGCTTTCCGAGTACCACACCGGCTACCGCGCTTTCAGCCGCCGGGTCCTCTCGGAGTTACCGCTGCTGGAAAACTCCGATGACTTCGTCTTCGACAACCAGATGCTGGCACAGTGCGTTTATTTCGGCTTCCACATCGGCGAGGTCTCCTGCCCCACCAAGTACTTTCCTGAAGCCTCGTCCATCAACTTCCGCCGCAGCGTGAAGTACGGGCTGGGCGTGCTGGCTACGTGCCTGCAATTCGGGATGCAAAAAGCCAGGGTAGGCCGTTTTCGCGTCTTCAACCCGGCCGGCCGAAAACTGGAAACTGGCGGCGCTAACTACTACGCGCAAGGCGCGGGCCGCAGCCTCTCGGCCACCTAGGTGGAAGGCTTGCGCGAACCCCCTTTTACCCTCAAAACCTTCGCCGCGCTTCTGCTGCTCACCCTGGCATCGGTTGCGGTTGCCGGTTACCATCCCGCTGTTGAGGACGCGGAAATTTATCTCCCGGGCGTTCTTAAGGTCCTCAATCCCGGGCTCTTTCCTTACAATCAGGGTTTTTTCGCCTCGCACGCGCGCCTCACGCTATATCCCAACCTGATCGCTACTTCCGTGCGGCTCTCCCACCTGCCGCTTGATTACGCCATGCTGCTGTGGCAGTTGCTCGCGGTTTGGCTGTTCCTCTTCGCTTGCTGGCGTATCAGCCGGCTCTGTTTTGCCAGTCCGCGCGCCGTTTGGGGAGGCGTGGCGCTGGTAGCCGCCCTGCTCACAATTCCCGTGGCCGGCACTTCGCTCTACATCCTGGATCAATACGTAAACACGCGCACGCTTTCTACGCCCATGATCCTGCTGGCCATCGTCAACGTGGTGGAGCATAGGTGGGTGCGCGGGCTGGCGTGGATTGTGCTTACCGGCCTGATCCACCCCCTCATGGTGGTGTTTGGCGCGGCTTACATGTTTTTCCTGATCTGGATGGAGCGGCGCGAACTTGCTCCGGCAGCAGCCCTGGCCTTGCTGCCGCTGGGTTTTTTCCCCCCTGTGACCGAGGCCTACCGGCAGATTCTGACCACGCGCGAGTATTTTTTCCTGTTGCGCTGGGAATGGTACGAGTGGCTGGGACTTCTTGGTCCTCTCCCCATTTTGTGGTGCTATGGCCAGGTTGCTCGCTCCCATCACTTCCCGGTTCTGAGGCGCATGTGCTCGGCGCTCATCGCTTTCGAGCTGGTGTTTTTCGCCGCCGCCCTGGTCATCACTATTCCACCCCGGTTTGCCAATCTGGCCGAGCTGCAACCCATGCGGGTGCTGCTGCTGGTCTACGTTTTCATGTTCCTGTTCAGCGGCGGGCTGTTCGCCCAGTGGGTTTTAACAGATAAGTTGTGGCGGTGGCTGGCACTTTTTCTTCCTCTCTGCCTCGGCATGTGGTATACGCAGCGGCAATTGTTTCCCGCTACGCCCCACCTGGAACTGCCCTGGACCAAAAACAGCAACCAGTGGGTGCAAACCTTCCAGTGGGTCCGGCAAAACACGCCAGTGGACGCTTATTTTGCGCTTAATCCGCAACATATGGACCTGCCTGGCGAAGACCAGCACGGTTTTCGGGCTATCGCGGAGCGCAGCATGCTAGCGGACGCTCTAAAAGACAGCGGTGCCGCCAGCATGTTCCCGCAGCTAGCCCAAGAGTGGCAGCGCCAGACCGAAGCAGAGAAGGGGTGGAACACGTTTCAACTGAATGATTTCGAGCGCTTGAAGGCGCAATTTGGAGTCAATTGGGTGGTAATCGAGCATCCTGTGGCCGGGCTGGAATGCCCGTATTCCAATGGCAGCCTCCAGGTTTGCAGGATCCCGTGAGAAAGCAGACTAGCCGGCTGGCTTCCTAGCTGGCCAGCTTAGTAGCCTCGGATTTTCAATAGCCTCGGATTAAGGCTGTAAGCCGCTGGGCCTTGCCGAAAGCCTAGGGCGGAAAGCACAAGACGCGGAAAGCACAAGACAATGAGACGAAGTCCCAACAGCCAACAGGCAAAAGCAAGAGCCAAGGGCTAAGAGCAAATAGCCGAGGTCCTTCCAGCCGCCCCTAGCATAGTCAGCCAGAGAGCTAGTGAGCTAGCCAGCTACAAAAACAAAGGCCGGGCTGGTTGGCCCGGCCGTCAGGATTCGAATCCGGTTAACGATTGCTGCTGCCACCTTCGCTCTCAACTCCGGCGCCAGGGTGGCGGCCATGCGCCGTATGGACTTGCGCTTAATTCACCAGCGCTATGGTTTCCAGTTCCTTCTGAATGACTTCCAGGTTGCAGCCGGAGCCTTCCACCCGGCTGGCGGCATCCCTGGCCGCATCTTGGGAAACTCCGTAGCCACGACCCATGAGGAAGACTTGCAGCAATTCCGCAGCTTCGCGGGAATCGATGCCTCCCTGCAACAGGTCGCTCCTCAAAGCCGCCAATTCGGTCACATTGAACTTTTCGTCCGTCATGGCTATCACCTCCGACCCGTGCCTCTTACTGGCAATTAGACTCCGCAGACTGCACCTATGTTGCAAGCAATTTGGATGCCGTAGGCACCCCTCTGCAGGGTTTTATTTCACCAGCGTTTCTATGCTCTTAAACCCTTGATGCGGAAGGGAGTTGCGGACGACAAGTTGCGCCATCAGAAGGACTTGGGTGGGGAGTGGAACTAGCCCTGGCGGGCCAACGCTCCCGAACTGACACAAAAAAACACGCCCCCCTGCCGGGAAATGCCAACCCGCAGCGCCTAGCTGGGTTCGATAACCGCCTCATCCACCAGCAGGACAGGGATGCCGTCGCGGATAGGGTAGACACGGTGGCATTCACCGCATTGCAGGCTCTCGCCTTCATGCTTAAGGACCAGGCGCTTCTTGCAGACCGGGCAGACCAAAATTTCCAGCAGCTCTGGGGAGATCATGGCGAAATGATTTTACTCCTCTGGCAACGTCGAAGCGTTCCATTGCGGATAAATTCAGGCCGTGTTTCCCGAATCGGACCAATGAAGCTTTTCTCCGCATGAGGCCGCGCCAACAGCCTAGGTTTATCCTGTGGGGGCCGTCGGCGATGATTTAAAATTCCAATTTCCAATTGGAGCAAAGAGGAGTTCATGGCGGCCACCATTCTGGACGGCAATAAGATCGCTGCGGAAATCAAGGCGGAAGTAGCGCAGCAGGTGCGGGAGATGACAGCGGCGGGCCTGCGGCCCGGGCTGGCGGTCATCCTTGCCGGCAACAACCCCGCCTCCGAAATTTACGTGCGCGGCAAGGTGAAAAGCTGCGAGGAGCTGGGCATCTACAGTGAAAAGCATGCGCCGCCCCAATCGGTGACCACCGCCGAACTGCTGGAGTTGGTGCGTAAGCTCAATCGGCGCGATGAAATTGACGGCATCCTGGTGCAGCTGCCGTTGCCGCCGCAGGTAGACGCCAAGGCGGTGCTGATGGCGGTAGACCCAGCCAAGGACGTAGATGGCTTTCACCCTATGAATGTCGGCTTCCTCTCCACCCAGCGGCCCGGGCTGGTGCCGTGCACCCCGGCCGGCATTATCGAAATCCTGCAGCGCAGCCAGATTGCCATCGCCGGGCGGGAGGCCGTGGTGGTGGGACGCAGCGACATCGTAGGCAAGCCCACGGCCATGCTGCTCATCAACCAGAATGCCACCGTGACCGTCTGCCATTCCAAGACGCACGACTTGCCAGGCGTGTGCCGCCGGGCTGACATCCTGGTGGCCGCCATCGGGCGCGCCGGCATGGTCACGCGCAACTTCGTGAAGCCGGGAGCGGCGGTGATTGACGTGGGCATGAATAAGCTCGCCGACCGGGCGGAGTTCGAGCGTTTTTTCAAAGGCAATGAGAAGCGTGAGCAGGCCTTCGCCAAGAACGGCTCGACTTTGATCGGCGATGTGCATCCGGAAGTCGTCGAAGTCGCGGGTGCGCTCACGCCGGTGCCCGGAGGTGTGGGCCCGCTGACCATCGCCATGCTGATGGCCAACACGGTGAAGGCGGCGCGACTGCGGCGCGGCTCTCGCATGCGCGAATCGGCGCTCTCGCTGGAGCGCGCTTGACGTGTTGCGCGTCGGCCTGACCGGCGGTATCGCTTGCGGTAAAACGGTAGTGGGCGAGATGTTTGCCGCCCGCGGCGCGCACTTCATTCAGGCAGACCGCATCGCTCACCAACTGATGCAGCCCGGCGGCTCCGTTTACAACCAGGTGGTGCTGCATTTCGGGCGAGAGATTCTGCAGCCCGACGGGCGCATCAACCGCCAGAAACTGGCGCGCGTCGCTTTCGGCCAGCCGGCTTCCGATGGCTCTCCCGCTGCGACCCGGGTAGAAGAGCTCAATCGCATCGTTCATCCTGCCGTCATCGCCGCCCAGGAAGAATGGATGGCGGATATCGGACGGCGCGACCCGTATGCCATCACGATGGTGGAGGCTGCTCTGATTCTGGAAGCGGGCGCGGGTCACCGCTTCGACAAGCTGGTGGTCGTAACCTGTACGCGCGAAGCGCGCCTGCAGCGGTTTGCGCAGCGGCTGCATCTGGATGCGGAGGCAGCGCGCTCGGAAATGCAGAGGCGCATGGCGGCGCAGATGCCGGAAGAGGAGAAGCTCCGCCGCGCCGATTACGTGATTGACAATTCCGGCTCCCTTGCCGATACCGAGCGCCAAGTGGATAAAATAATGCAGGAACTAAGAAAGGCAGCTGGCTAGCTGACTGGCTTTCTGGCTGACCAGCTCGTGTGAGCCGGCTAGTCAGCTGATCAGTTAATTCGAAGAGTTTGTGACGCGGTGGGAACACAGGCTGCAAGGGGAAAGCTTAGTATCAGGGCATGCCTTCAGCCATGCCAATCATCGGCGAAGAAAGAGTCGCCTTTAGGCGCTGCGACTCGGGCAGCGGCTAAGGCCGAGCATCCAGCGGCTCTGCTTGGCACGACCGAAGTCGTGCCCTGATACACACCAACCGGCCACACAACTGGTTTTCTAGTGAACTGAAGAGCTAGTCAGCCAGACAGCTAGTTAGCGAGTCAGCTTCACCCAAGGACGACAGATGCGATTACTACGACCAATAGTGCTGGCGGTGATTTTTGCCGCCGCTTTCTACTACTTCACCACCGCGCGGCGCGGCCCTCTGCGAGAAGTGAGTTGGGTCACGCGGCCCGGCCACGTGGACATTACGGAAGCGGCCGGCCCGGAGACGGTGGACTCGATCGAGCAGAACAACATTATGGTGTACCGCCGCAACATTCCCACGGTGGTCAACATTACCTCGCGAGTGCTGACCTGGGATTTCTTTTACGGCATTGTGCCAACGGGGGGCCAGGGTTCGGGTTTCGTAATTGACCGCCAGGGTCACGTTCTGACCAATTACCACGTTATCTCCGACGCGGTGCAAGGCGGCAGCGGCGAGATCTACGTAACGCTGCACAATCGCAAGCGCTACAAGGCAAGCGTGGTCGGCACCGACCCGGCACACGATCTCGCCGTGGTGCAGATTTCGGCTCCTGACCTGGTGCCGGCGGTACTGGGCGATTCCTCGAACCTGCAGGTGGGACAGCGGGTGTATGCCATCGGCAATCCCTTCGGCCTGAACGGCACCATGACCGATGGCATTGTCAGCTCCATTCGTTCGGTGCGTGAGCCGGAGGGCACCACCATTGATAAGGCCATTCAGACCGATGCCCCCATTAATCCCGGCAATTCGGGTGGGCCGCTGCTCGACTCACACGGCAATGTGATCGGCATCAACACCATGATTGCCAGCAGCGTGGGCCAGAGCGCGGGCATTGGTTTCGCCATCCCCATCAACACCGCCAAGGCGGTGCTCAATGACCTGGTCACCCTGGGGCGAGTGCGGCGGCCTTCATTGGGGATTGCGCGCGCTCTTCCCATCGGTCCGGAATTGGCGGCGCAAATTGGCCTGCCGGCAGACTATGGCATCTTGATTATGGAGGTAACCCCGGGAGGCGCGGCCGACCGCGCCAGCTTGCGAGGCGGCAACCAGCGCGCCTACCTGGGCAATACGTCCATCACCCTGGGCGGCGACCTGATCGTCGCCATTGATGGCCAACCGGTGCAGGACCAGCAGGACCTGGCGGACATCATGAACAAGCATCGCTCTGGCGATACCGTGACTGTGACCATCTACCGCGGCCAGCGCCGCATGCAGATTCGGGTCACTCTGGGCGAGGCGCGCCGGGAAGCGTGATGATTGACGATTGAAGATTGACGAATGACGATTGGAAACCTTGCAATGCCGGGCCTTTGTACTCGATAACTGGTCGTGCCAGTGGGGTTCAATCGTCAATCGTAAATCAGCAATCGTCAATTATTTGACGGCTGCACGCGCGCTACGCTAGCCTCAAAGGTCTGCCTCCCGCATCCATGAGATTCCATCGCAATCTATTGTTGGCAGTGCTTCTGGCGCTGATGGCCGGGCTTGCGCCACTGCGGCTGGCCGCGGCCATGCAGCCCGTACACGCGCCGCACGCCATGGTGGTGAGCGTGCAAGGGCTGGCTTCGCAGGCGGGGGTTGACATTTTGCGACGGGGTGGCAACGCCGTGGACGCCGGTGTGGCGGTGGGCTTCGCGCTTGCGGTGGTACATCCTCAGGCGGGCAACATCGGCGGCGGCGGCTTCATGCTGGTGCGACTGGCGGACGGCGCCGCCCACTTCATTGATTATCGCGAGAAGGCGCCGGCCAAGGCGACGCGCGACATGTACCTGGACGCGCAGGGCAACATCATTCCCGGCGCCAGCACCATCGGCTACAAGGCCATCGGCGTGCCCGGTTCTGTTGCCGGCATGGTGTATGCGGAAAAGAAATATGGCAAGCTCACGCTGGCGCAAGTTATGGCCCCGGCGATTCGCCTGGCGCGCGACGGCTTTGCACTGAGCTGGGCGGAAGCGGATGAGATGCGCGATCCGGAACTGGCAAAGTTTCCCGCCTCCCGGCAGCTGTTCCAGCGCGACGGCCAGTACTACCAGGCCGGCGAAATTTTCCGTCAGCCTGAACTCGCGGCCACGCTGCAGAAAATCGCCGCCAATCCCGAAGATTTCTATCACGGCGGAATGGCGCGGCAGATTGCGGCGGCAGTGCAGCAGGGCGGCGGCTTGCTCAAGGCGCAGGACTTGGCCGCCTACGAAGTCAAAGAGCGCCGTCCCATTCACGGCACCTACCGCGGCTACGAGGTCCTTAGCGCGCCGCCGCCTTCCTCCGGTGGCATTGCGCTGGTGGAGGCGCTCAACATTCTTGAGGGCTATGACCTGGGCGCGTTGGGCAGCCGCTCAGCGCAGTCCATTCACCTGACGGCGGAGGCCTTCCGGCGCGCTTTCTTCGACCGCGCCGAGTTTCTCGGCGATCCCGATTTTGCCAACATCCCCGTGGCCCAGCTGGTGGATAAGAAATATGGCCAGGCGTGGCGCACCTCGCTCGATCCTCACCACGCCAGCGACAGCCGCCAGCTGAAGCGGCCGGAGTTTGCCGCGCTGGAGCGCTACGCCTGGCAGCACCCTCAACCCCTGGCGGTGCATGAGCCGGAGCACACTACCCACTACTCCGTGGTGGATGCCGAAGGCAACGCGGTTGCGGTTACCACCACGCTGAACGACAGTTTTGGCTCGCGTGTCACCGTGCCCGGGCTGGGATTTCTGCTCAACGACGAGATGGACGACTTCACCTCCAAGCCCGGCTCACCCAATTTGTACGGGCTGATTCAGAGTGCGAACAACGCCATTGGGCCGGAGAAGCGGCCGCTCTCGGCTATGACGCCCACAATCGTGCTCAAAGACGGCAAGCTGTTCCTGGTGCTGGGCTCGCCAGGCGGCCCGCGCATCATCACCACCGTGGCTAACATCCTGATGGGCGTCGTGGATTATGGCATGAATATCCAGGAGGCGGTGGACGCGCCCCGCTTCCACCACCAGTGGATGCCGGACACGGTGTACTTGGAGAAAGGCTTCTCGCCGGACACTATCAAACTGCTGCAGCAAATGGGGCACAAGGTTATGGTGGAGGGTTACTGGAGCGATGGCGAGTGCATTGAGATTGATTCTCGGAACGGCGAGCGCCTGGGAGCGACAGACGAGCGCAATGTGAGCGGAGCCGCGATTGGCTACTAGATGCTTTGTCACCGCCGAGACGCAGAGAACGCCGAGGGAACCAGGGGTCAGATTTCTTATTGATAGTTTATTGGGCGGCAGATCGCGAATTCCATGTCCAATCTGAAATAATCAATCTGTACTTCTCGGCGTATTCGGCGTCTCGGCGGTAGATTTTGGTTTTTGATAGACAACAATGCAAAACGCAATTTCCACTTACATATACGTTAAGCAGCGGCTGCACCCCGGCCTGCTGGACGGACTCGTTCGCGGCGGCGCCGAGGCCATCGAAATTTTTGCCGCTCGCCAGCACCTGGACTACGCCAACCGCAAGCAGCATGTGCGCGAAATAGCGGACTGGTTCCGCACCTCGGGAGTGCCGCTCAACTCGGTGCACTCGCCCATGCACGCGGATTACGAGTCTGGACGCGCCGGGGGGCAGCCGGTGAACATCGCCACTACCGACCGCGGGCGGCGGGTAGAGGCTATGGATGAGATCAAGCGGGCGCTGGAGATCGCCGAGCAGATTCCCTTCCGCTTCCTGGTGCAGCACATGGGCACCGGCGGCGAGGAGTTCGACGAGCGCAAGTTCGAGGCGGCTATGACTTCGGTGGAGCACCTGCGCGCCTTCGCCAAGCCCCTGGGCGTGAACCTGCTGCTGGAGAACATTCCCAACGAGCTTTCCACTCCCGACAAGCTGGTGGAGTTTATCCATAGCAGTCATTTTGAAGACGTGGGCGTGTGCTTCGACTTGGGCCATGCGCACATGGCCGGCGGAGTGAGCCAGGCATTCGAGATTATGAAACCCTATATCCGCTCCACCCACGTGCACGACAACGCCGGCGACCGCGACACGCACCTGTGGCCGGGCGAAGGCAGCATCAACTGGAAGGAGGCGATGGAGTTGCTGCGTTCCGCTCCGCACGTGCCGCCGCTGCTGCTGGAAGTCGAAGGCGATGAGAAGACCGATGTGGCGGCCAAGATGGGCGAAGCCTTCCGGAGGATCTCCGCTGACTGATTTCACCGCCGAGACGCCGAGACCGCAGAGAAATGGAAGTAAGTGAAAAGGATCGGTTGGACGAAATTACGCGCCGAATCATCGGTGCCGCCATAGAAGTGCACAGGCATCTTGGGCCAGGGCTATTGGAATCGGCGTACGAAAGCTGCTAAGTGTTTGAGCTCAAGCAGTTGGGCTTCGCGGTCGAGCAACAAAAGCCGTTGCCCGTTGTTTACAAGGGAATTGTGCTGGACTGCGGGTATCGCCTGGATTTAGTCGTCGAGGATTCAGTCATTGTGGCATTAAAAGCCGTTGAGCAACTGGCTCCGATCTTCGAGGCCAATTACTCTCTTATCTGCGCTTGACGGGCAAGAAGGTAGGGTTGTTGATCAACTTTCATGTGGCGGTCGTGAAGAACGGAGTCAAGCGAATTGTGAATGAGTTTCCAGACAAAGCACTCTCGGCGAACTCGGCGTCTCGGCGGTGAGAAATAGAAAGATGGAACAGGTAACGACGATAGCTGATGTCGGCAAGCACGAAGGCCAGGCGGTCACCATCCGTGGCTGGCTCTATAACCTGCGCGAAAGCGGCAAACTGCTATTCCCCATATTTCGCGACGGCACCGGCACCATTCAGGGCGTGGTGGCAAAAAACGCAGTTGCGCCGGAGATCTTCGACGCGCTCAAGGGCCTGACCCAGGAATCGAGCGTGATCGCCGAGGGCAAGGTGCGGGCCGACAAGCGTGCTCCCGGCGGCTACGAGCTGGACGTCAGCAACGTGCAGGTGGTGCAGCGCGTGCCCGACAGCGACCCATACCCCATTTCGCTGAAGGAGCATGGGGTGGACTTCCTGATGGAGCACCGCCACCTGTGGGTGCGCTCGCCGCGCCAGGCGGCCATCCTGCGGGTGCGGGCGGAGATTATCAAGGCGGCGCGCGATTTCTTCGACGAGCGCGGCTTCGTGCTTACTGACCCGCCTATCCTCACGCCCGCGGCCTGCGAAGGCACCACCACGCTGTTCCCGGTGGACTACTTCGACGAGCAAGCGTTCCTTACCCAATCTGGCCAGCTCTACATCGAAGCCACGGCGATGGCCCTGGGCAAGGTGTACTCGTTCGGGCCGACCTTCCGCGCGGAGAAATCGAAAACTCGCCGCCATCTTACCGAGTTCTGGATGGTCGAGCCGGAGGTGGCCTACGCCACGCTGGACGACATCATGGAAGTGGCTGAGGGTCTGATCAGCACTATCGTGCAGCGCTGCCTGGAACACCGCCGCCGTGAGCTCCAGACCATAGGCCGCGATACCAGCAAGCTGGAAAAGGTCACGCCGCCGTTCCCGCGCATCACGTACGACGAAGCGGTCAAGAAGCTGCAGGAGGGCTTCGCTAAGGGCGCCCTGGAAACCGAGTTCGAGTATGGCGGCGACCTGGGGGCTCCGGATGAAACCTATCTGGCTTCGCAGTTCGAGAAGCCTGTGATGGTGCACCGCTATCCTGCCAAGGTGAAGGCGTTCTACATGGAGCCCGACCCGCAGCGGCCTGACCTGGCGCTGTGCGTGGACGTGCTGGCGCCCGAGGGCTACGGCGAAATTATTGGCGGGTCGCAGCGTATTGGCTCCTACGAACTGCTGCGGCAGCGCATTCGCGAGCACGATCTGCCGGAGGAGGCGTTTAAGTGGTATCTCGATCTGCGCAAGTACGGCGGCGTGCCCCACAGCGGCTTCGGCATGGGCATTGAACGCGCGGTGGCATGGATCTGTGGCCTGGAGCACGTAAGGGAAACGATTCCCTTCCCACGCATGCTCTACCGCATGTACCCATGAAACCTTTCATTCACCACAGAGACACAGAGGCACACAGAAAATCAAAATCAGGAGAATGTTTATTACTGCTGATCTGGACAATAGTGCAGGTAATTCGTGAAACTGAATCGTATACAAGTCCCACGTTCCGCCACCGAATGACGTGGCCTTGCTTCCGGTTTTTGATTTAGCTTTTTTGACTTGTTTTTCTCTGTTTCTCTGTGTCTCTGTGGTGAAAATGGTTCTCAAAAAGTTATGAACGATACCCCCAAGCAGGAACGTCCGGCAGCCGTCAGAGCGGTGCTGCCCTTCATCGTGCCACGAAAAATTCGTGTGATTGGCGTGCCCCTGGACCTGGGCCAGTCGCGCCGTGGTGTGGACATGGGTCCGTCGGCAGTGCGCGTGGCTGGTTTAGAAGCGCGGCTGGAGGCCCTGGGCCATGTGGTGGAAGACGCCGGCAACATCAGCGTGGCCATCGCCGAGCAGAAAAAGGAAGGCGACCCCCACGCCAAGTACCTGAAAGAAATCACTGCCACCTGCACCAAGCACGCCGAACTGGTGCTGAAAACACTGGAAGCCGGTAAGGTTCCGGTGGTGCTGGGCGGCGACCACTCCGTGGCAGCAGGAACTGTGGCAGGCGTGGCGGAGTTTCATCGCCGTCAGGAGCAGAAGATCGGACTGGTGTGGATTGATGCGCACAGCGACATCAACACCCCGGCCACTTCGCCCAGCGGCAATGTGCATGGCATGCCGCTGGCGGCCATCATGGAACTGGGGCCGCCGGAACTGTCCAATATTTTCGGCTTTTCGCCCAAGGTGCTGCCGGAGAACTGCGTCATCGTGGGCGTGCGCGATGTGGATGCCACGGAAAAAGAGAACATTCGCAAGGCCGGCGTGGAAGTTTTCACCATGCGCGATATTGACGAGCGCGGTATGCGGGTCGTGATGGAAGAGGCGCTGCGTATGGCGGGACGGGGCACCGCCGGCTACCATATTTCTCTGGATATGGATTGGATTGATCCTGAAGACGCTCCCGGCGTGGGCACGCCGGTGCGCGGCGGCGCCACTTACCGCGAGGCCCACCTGGCCATGGAAATCATCGCCGACCACGCCCGCATGCTGAGCTTCGAGATCGTCGAGGTGAATCCGGTGATTGACGAGCATAACCGGACTGCGGATTTGGCGGTGGAATTGACGCTCTCTGCCTTCGGCAAGAAAATTCTTTAGAACCCTTCCACCACGGAGACACAGAGACACGGAGAAAATCGACTTTGAATTTATGATTAAAGATTGATTTTCAAATCTACGGGAGGGCAGGGCGTAATTGGTCCATGGTTAGTTGTTCATAAATCTTGAAGTTGCTTTTCTCTGTGTCTCCGTGCCTCGGTGGTGAAAACGAGGTCTAGCCGGATTGCGGCAGGCCAATAGCCTCGAAGTCCTCTTGCGTGTGGATCCAGCCCTCCTGGCCGTCAATGCGGACATGCAGCCAGACGTCGGAACCATCGCCCACGCCGATGCTGATGTTGTCCTTGGTTTCACTCCAATCCACCCTCATCTGCCCTTCCAGGTATTCAATTTTTGAATCCGGCTTGACCACCACGTGCGTCACTGGGAAGCCTTCCTCCGGTTCGGCGTACATCCGCACAAAGGTCAGATCCTTGCTTGTGCGGGTTGCGGAATCAATCTGCACCTTGTAGGTGCAGGCAGCGACCATGCCCTTCGCGGTCTGGCGGTAGCAGGTCCACGCCGGGCGCACCTTGGCCTGCATCCAGTCAATGAGGACTGGGTAAATAATGCTGAAATTGCCCGTCCACACCCGGAAATTAAGCACGTCGCGGGTCACGGTTTGAGGCTGCTGGCCGCGGAACAGGACGCTGGGCTGAAAGCTGTCCTCTGCCTCGCCCAGGAATTCACCATCGGTGGACATAGGCGCGCCGAAGGGAACGAGTTTGCCGTCAAACAACCCGAACACTTGAAACCAGCCGCTGTACTCGGGAGCAGAGGGCAGGAATCCGCCATCAACCAGGATGCCTTCTCCCTGTTTGGTTTTCAGCAGGCGCGCGCCCACGCTCTCCGTCCCAGCAAAGCTGCCGCCTTGCAGTTCCACAGCCAGTTGCTGATGGTAAACGGCGTTTCCGGCGGCATCGCGCAACTCCCACCACTCCACCGTCTCATCGTCATCCGGATTGTGCGGCTGGCGGTCAATGCTCTGCACATGCTTCACAAATGTGAAAGTCTGGCCGTTGACCTGAAATGGTCCTGCCGTGCGGTCGAAGGTCACGATTTTCGGTGGCGGGGGCGAAACCGGTTTGACCGCCGGAGCGGCGGGAGCAGGGGCCGGCACCTGCTGTGCTGGCGCTTGCACCGCAGGCTTTTCTGCGGGACGAATGATGGCGCCGGTTACTGGCGCCGGTTGCGCCGCCTGTTGCGCACATGCAGGCAGCATGAGCAATGCAAAAACGACTACTACTACGCGAGGCATAAATATTCACTACAGTTTGATAACAAATTCTAGCACTCAGGTTTGAGTGCCTGATCAGGTGTGCCATTGACTTCACGTTAGCGAATCAGCCGTCCCCGCGGGACCGGGCTTTCACCGTCAGGCTCCTCGCCACTGAAGTGCCGGGTACTTTCAGTTCCGCCTACGGCGCATGAGATCAGGTTCCGGAGGGAGTGATCGTTGTGTAGAAAGGAAGGCTAGCTGTCCTTCTCAGGTAA
>DASSQB010000372.1:0-8697 GCA_035702725.1 Terriglobales bacterium
TGCCTCGCGTCCCAACAAAAGCTCGGTGCTGCTGGCCATCACCAATGGTGAGACCAGCGCTGCCGACGCCGTTGATATGGGCGCGCAGTTGGTCGCCGCCAAACCGCTTCCGCCTGACCGGGCGCGCTATGAGCTGCGCCGTGCGTCGCAGGCGTTGGCCTCCGGTCAGCGCCGCCAGCGTTATCCGGTGCGCTTTCCTGTCTTCCTGAGTTGTGGGCAGGTGCTCGACCGGCGGGCGGAAGCATGCAACGTGAGCCTGGGTGGAATTGGCCTGCGCCTGCGCGACCCCATGGACGCAGAGGAGATCGTGCACGTGCGCTTCTGGATACCGGAGTGTGCCACCTCCATCCAGGCTCGCGGCGAAATTGCCTGGTCCGACCTCGAGGGCAACGCCGGTCTCCGCTTCACCGCCATGAGCGCGCGCTCCCTCGCGGCTCTTACTCAGTGGCTGCAGCGCCTGGCCGCTACCTGCGGCGCCGCGCCCAACCGCGCGCCCGCGTTCTTCAATCTGTCATCCTGAATTTGATTTGTCATCCCGAGCGAGCGCGAGTTGAGCGCAGCGAAATGAGCGCGAGTCGAGACAGCTCGCTACTTCTTCTTCCCCTTCGCCTTCTTTGCCGGGGGTGACGCCTTCGGCTTAGCCTTCGCTTCCGGCGGCTTGGAGGAATTGGGAGGAGCGGCTGCGGCCTTCGATGCGGGCGCAGCCGATGCCGGCGCAGGGGCCGCGGGCTTGGGAGCGGCAGCAAGTTTGCCCGCGACAGAAGCTTTACCCGTAGCTGCGGATTTCGCATCAGGAGCGCCTTTTCCGGCGGGAGTCGCGGCGGCGGCCGCTACCGCGGGCAAAGCGGCGGTCGCGTCCTTTCCCTTGCGTTTTTTGCCGGCGCTGGCGGCCAGCGCCGCTTCCAGCGCCTGCGGCGGCACCTGGCCCTTGGCCCCCCGTCCGCGCTTGGGCGGAGGCGGCGGAGGCGGCGGGGGCGGCGGCGCCAGCGGCTTCAGGTACTTCAGAATCTCGGTGCGCGAGCGCATCTTGCCGTCCAGCAGCATCAGGAAGACATCGTGCGCAATCTTGGGATACTCGGGCAGCGGGGGCGTGATGTGCAGTTCGGTCATCTCCGGCAAAGGCAGCTTCTGCTGCACCTGCCGCCACTTGGTGAAAAAGTTCTTGATCTTCTGCTCCACCGCCTGCTGCCGGGTGGTCAATTCCAGAAATAGAATGGACTCCGGTTTGGCTTTGGAGAGCAGCTCCCAGGTGCGCGAAGGCGTGGCCGCTTCCTTGCCCGTCAGCCTTTTGGCCAGCTCTTTCCCATCTGCCTCCAAATGCCGCCAGCTATCCACCAGGTCGCGGCGCGGAATCAGCTTCTGGATGTCAGAAATATCGTGGTCGCCCAGCCGCTTGGTCAGGAAGTAAAGAACGGTGGGGCCGGTGTCCAGGGCATAGCCCAGCTCGGTCATCTGCTGGCGCGTCTTGGTCAGCTGCCCCAGTTCCGAGGTATCAACCTTGGCCGTGCTCCAGTGCGGGTTCAGCACCTTCAGCCAGCCCTCTTTTTCCAGCGCCTTGATGATGTGCAGCGGGTCCTCTTCGTAGCCCAGTTGCTCCACTTCGTAGCCGATGGCGCGGCCATTGATGTTCTCGATGTAGTTATTTTCCTTGGCTGAATCGTAGCGCGCCTGGGTGCGCTCCTCCAGCGGCCAGTGGAAGCGGGAGGCAAAGCGCGTGGCCCGAATCAGCCGCGAAGGCTCCTCCAGGAAGGCGTAGTTGTGCAGAATGCGCAGCACCTTGGCTTCAATATCCGCGGCGCCGTTGAAGGGGTCGAGCAGCAGGCCGCGCGACCCCGGATTCAGCGAAAGCGCCATGGCGTTGATCGTGAAGTCGCGCCGGCGCAGATCCTCGGCGATGGTGGAGGGGGCTATTTGCGGCGGCTTGCCTGGCTTGTCATAGCGCTCGGAGCGCGCCATGGCCACTTCGCCCCGCACATTGCCGGGGAACATCAGGTAGAGGGTTTTCAGGTCGTCATCTACTCCCTGCACCACCACCCCGGCGCCCTCCAGGTTCTTTTGCAGTTTCAGCGGGTTACCCTGCACGGTGAAGTCCAGGTCGCGGATGGGGAAGCCGGAGATGATGTCGCGCATGGCTCCGCCCGTGAGATACACGTTCATCTCATTGGCGCGTACCACGTCTTGCAACGTGGTGACGGCGCGTTGCTGCTCTGGGGAGAGCCGGATCTCCATGGTGTAGATGTAATCAGCCATGTTCTAGAAAAAGAGGGACTTACGTCCCACACGCACACCTGGGGCCGACCCCGTCGGGGGCTGCTCGCCAAACCCGTCGAACTGCGGGTAAGTTTCTCTTGCCAATGGAGTTAGGTCGGTTTCGCGAGGGCGCTGTAAACCCCTCACCTTACCACAGAAAATGGCGATTTGGCTACAAAAGTGCACGATTTTGAGGCAAAAAACCCTGTGAAAAATGCGACAATTCCCGGAAGTGAGAGCGGGAGAGCTTTCACCGTTTTCCCCAAAAAGCATGGTTTCGACCCATAAAAAAGTGATCGTCCGCAAAATGGACCGGGACAGCGTGAACGGCTACGTGTCTCCGGCTAACTTCCTGGTGGAAGGGAAGTTAGAGATGCTGAACACGGCGGGAAACGTGGTGGGCATGGATTTGCGCGACATCAAAATTGTGTACTTCGTGCGGGAGTTTACCGAGGCCGGGGCGCCGCTGCGGAAAACGTTCGCCAACCGGCCACGGACCGAGGGACTATGGGTGCGCCTGAAGTTCAAAGACGGGGAAATCATGGAAGGATTGATGCCCAACGACTTAACGCAGGTCCTGGCAGAGGGCTTCGTGGTGAACCCTCCGGACCTGCGGGCCAATACGCAACGCATGTTCGTGCCCCGTACGGCGCTGGCAGGATTGACGGTGCTGGGCGTGATCGGGGTGGGGCGTGGGCGGAAACGCAAGGCGGCGGCCGCCGACGTGGGCCAGGTGCCCATGTTTGAGCAGCAAGAACATTGAGTAATTGTGTAATCGGGTAATTGAGAAAGTGAAATAAAAAGAGAGGCGGCCATTGCCGGCCGCCTGTTGTTTGAGCGTTGCGAGGTTAGGGCAATACGCGAACGCGATGCGCCCAGACCACCGGCTTCTGCGTGGCGGGATCGTAGAAAACCAATCCCCGCGCCACCAGCTTGGCGCTGCCCGCGGATTGCAGACCGCTCAGACCATTGATGTTGACAAAGATGGTCTTGTTGCCGGTGAACACGGTGAAAGGCCCGCCTGCGGCATAGCTCATAAGCGCGTCATTCTGCATCTGGAAGCTGCCCTGATTGCCGCTGGTGATGCTGACGGTTCCAGGCATAAGCGTTCCAAACACACCCTGGCGGCGCAGCGACACTATGTCTGGCGTGAAGGTATTGTTCTGGTAGGTGCCGCCGACAAAGATGCGCTGGCCCACGACCAGGGAGGAAGCGCCGAATACCTGGTTGGTAAACCAGTTGTCGAGGAAACAGACGTCATACTGCGAGACCAGGCTTAGATTGACGGTGTAGATGCTGTTGGCGGGAATGGTAGCTGACGTTCCCAGTTCCTCACCCACGAACATAGTGACCACCGGGCCAGGGCTTACGGCCAGAATGCGGCCGGAGATGAACGCCTGGTCAGTGGTGATCACTTCAACGCTGCTGGCCAGGATGCTGCCATCGGCCTGAACCGCGCCCTCCACAGAGACGACGGCATTTCCAGTCAGCGTGTTCAGGCTGTTGCTGCCGTTGTAGAGCGTGTTCGCATTGACGTCAATGGTGCGCTGGAATCCATACGGCCCCTGCATGACAAAGGAGTTTCCGGAAACGTTGACCGACACCACATTTCCGGTGCACTCCGTGATTTCGCCTAATTCATCGGAGGCGGAGACGGCCATCACGTCCAGCACCGGCGTTATGAGGGTCTGGTTGTTGGTGATGATGAGGTTGCCGCTGCCGTCGGTGGCCAGCGAATCGCGCAGGTCAAAATCCATGTGCAGGCCAGCCAAGCCGTTGCTGCTGACGACCAGCGGCTTTCCGTTGGGAAAGGAAACGGTCACCTTGGTGGCGCTGAGCACGCCAGTGGCCGTGCCCAGGGATGGCGGCGTGGTGGTGAGATCAATGTAGTTAACGGAAGGCGCCGGGTTGCTGGGTTCGAAAGTGAAGGTCGCGCTGGTGTAAGTGCCGGGCGGAACGGTGTTGAAGCCCAGCAGGGAGCGCAATCCGATCAAGCGGCCAAAATCAACGGCCGTGGGCGCTGAAAGGACAGAGACGGAACTCGAGTTGTTGTTGAGAGTGATGTTGTTGATGGTGATATTGAAGGCGACCACGGATGAAACCGGCGCATCTTCACCGGTGGTGAATACCGCCGAGTGAGGCGAGGCGCCTCCACTGGGAGCGGTGCTTCCGCCTCCGCAACCTGTCCAAACAGCCAGTAGAAGGGATACCGCGAACAGCAGAACTGAGCGTTTCATGGCCAACTCCAAATTATTGACATTCGTGGAGGAGGAGAAACGTTTGTCTGTTGTGAAATAGAAACGACGGTACTTTAGAATAGTTGCGGTAGTGTGGTACACATTACTGAAGTAACAAGCGTGACTGAGGCGTTTCAGAGGATGAATAAACAATGACTGATCGGATTTGCAGAAATTCCCCACATTTGGCCTAAAGAGTTGCAGCGGGTTCGGCGATGGTGGAGTGTGGCCAAACTTGGGCCACTCACTTTTCACGAAGCTACCAAAAGCAGGTGCTTCGCGGTGCTCAGCATGACAATTCCGGGCTGTGCATTGCGTGAAGGGAGAGAAGCGAGGCTCCTTGGGATCTTCGGCTGCCCACTCAAGCAAAAAATGCTTGAGTGGTCCACCCGCCCACTTACATTCCCACATTTGGCCGCCAACGGTCTGTAACGAGGTCAGCGCTGGTGGAGCGCGGCCAAATGTGGGGCACCCGTCGCCGTCCAGGGAAGTTAACGTTAGCTTGCTAGCTTTTCGAGAGCAGGGAAGTCCTCGTGCGCGGCGAAGCCGTGGCCTGGATGCGGGTGGTCCTGCCCGGAGCGGTAATAGAACCAACGGCGGGCTTCGCTCTCCGTCATTTCGGGGCCGAAGTAGACCAGGAAGGACTCGCCGCAGTGCCGGCAAGTCAGTTCGATGCCGGGACGGCGCCAGGTGGAGAAGCGTTTGATCGCGTAGTAATACGAAAGAGTTGCGGTCGCTTTGATCGCAACAGCCATTTGACACCTCTCATTCGCCAGAGCAAGGCGGACCCACAAAATAGCGGAGGTACCTGAACGTTGGGTATTGATTAGGATGGTGCGGGATTAGTTATAGAAAAAGAAGAGGCTTCGCGCGTTGGTCCTTCAATCGTAAACCCCGCGATTGTGATGGTCTTTCCTGGAAGCGCCGTGCTCTTCACCATCTTCAAAAGCAGGTGCTTCGCTGCGCTCAGCATGACAATCCCTGTATCGTGCGGTTGCGTGCAAGACTAGAACCCAGGGCTGCTGATTTGGCCTAAGCTGCCCTATCCGAAAACGCTTGAGCGGCGCCCTCCCGGTCTTGCCCGGCATTTGCTGCTCCCGGTTGACCCTGGGTTCGGTTGTGGTAGATATTGAGGAGGAATGGATGCCGAGCGGACCATTACCGAAATCGAGTGGCTGGAGCGCATCTTCGCAGCGCCGGACACCAGGCCGCTGAGCGCCAGCGACATCTCGGCTGCAAATCGGCGACACGATGAGCGGCAAGCCAACAGTCCCTGGTTTCGGCTGTGGCAGAGTTATGGTGTTCCGGCCTGAACCTCTATTGCTCCCGAGACTTGTTCTTTGCCGCCCCTCCGCAAGTAATTGACAGCACGTAAGTTACTTAAAATTATCGGTCGCGGGGTGTTCGCCTAATTCCCAGAGTTCGCGGTCTTCGCAGGATTGCAGTACAAAATCCAGTACATTTTTCTGGGGCGATTTTGCCCGACCCAGGGCGATGAGTATCTCTGTGACACGCGGACTTCCCGCGCGTATCCTGTCCGAATTCGTAGGCCGTACGCGCACGAATTGGATATGCAGTACGAAGGCCGGAGCGATAGGCGATGTGCCCGATTGATGGAGGGATGATGATCCGCAGGATTTTAGTTTGTCTATTTTCCTTGATAGCTGTTGGCATCGCATTCGCGGCATCCCCGCCTGATGAACCGATCCTGATCAAAACGACTCGTCTGATTGACATGAGCAAGGGTTCGGTAGCGAATGACCAGGCGATTCTGATCAACGGTGCAAAGGTGGTTGAGATCGGGCCCAGTTCTGTCGTCAGCCAGCATGCAGGCGGAAACGCACGAGTAATTGATCTGACGGGTTTAACGGTATTGCCAGGTTTAATTGATTGCCATGCCCACGTGCTGGGAAACCTGAAGGATCTGTCTCCGGTTGCGCAGCTGCGCATCTCGTCGGCGCAAGCGACGCTATGGGGCGCGCACAACCTGCAAATCTGGCTGGATCATGGATTCACGACGTTGCGGGACGCGGGCGAACAAGACCTCGGCTACGGACAGTTAGCACTGCGCGACAGCATCAAGATGGGGCTGATCGAGGGGCCACGAATGGTTTCGGCCGGCAACTTCATTTCGGTTACAGGCGGGCATGGGGACGCCGACGCTCTGGCGCCGGACCAGGCTTTGCCCCCTCGCCCCAATCTTGCGGACACGGTGGACGGGGTTTCTGAGGCGGTTCGACACGACATCAAGTACGGCGCCGACTGGATAAAACTGATGGCGACGGGTGGCATTTCCGATCCCATGAGCGACTTCAATGTGCAGGAGCTGAGCGAAGAGCAAATGAGCCGAGCGGTAGAGGTGGCGCACCGGGCGCACAAACGCGTGATGGCTCATGCGGAAGGGCAGGATGGCATCAAGTCCGCTGTTCGGGCAGGCGTTGATTCCATCGAACACGGGACACAGCTCGACGAAGAAGGCGCCGCTCTAATGGAAAAGAAGGGCACGTGGCTCGTGCCCACGCTATCGGTAATGCAGAGGTATGCAACCCTCGGTGGCGAGAGCGGCCTGGATCAGGTGGCACTGGAAAAATCGCGCCTCATCCTGAAGTACCAATCCGATGCTTTTCAGCGCGCAAGAAAGCACCATCTTAAAATCGCGTTCGGGCTGGATGACGATCCGGATTTCCTGCCCAATGAATTCGCGGCCATGGTGAAAGGTGGCCTAACGCCAATCGAAGCTTTGCAGGCAGCCACCACGCATGCCGCTGAGTTACTTGGGTTGTCAAGCGAGATCGGTTCGCTTGAACCAGGGAAAGCCGCGGACATCATTGCCGTGCCGGGAGATCCCACGAAGGATATTCAGGCCATGAAGACTGTGGTCTTTGTGATGAAAGCTGGAAAAATCCTGCGGGATACTCGGGTGACAGAAAAATAGAGTGGGCGGCGCGGGATCGGGAGAGGCCAGGCGACAGAAAACGGAGAGTTGCGGGGAACGTTCCGTCTGTCCCCAGTGGGCTTCGCTCGGGGCAGGCACTGGGCCACCGCCGAAGGCACCTCAGCGGCTGAAGCCGCCCGCCCTGTTGCCACTCTAACGCAGCGGTGAAACCGCTGCGCCACCCAAAGGCAAGAGAATGTTTGCCGTCTTCCATTTCGAAACCGGGAGCTGAGCGGGCAGGTGGTCCAGGTTCGCGCCGGAGTTTTGGGCGCGACCCCTTCGGCTTCGCTCAGGGCAGGCTCCCTCGGCTTCGCTCAGGGCAGGCTCTGGGCCACCTACCCACCTACGCGTGCCTGGGGCGTTACCGGCTTCAGGCGGTGAATCTGCTCGAGCAGTGCCTGCGGCGACACGGGACGGCCCAGGAAATTCTGCATCAAGGTGCGAGTGTCGCGCTCCGAGCCATAGCGCAGCAGGTGTTGGGAGAGCCAGCCATACCAGCGGGAATCTCCCGTATCGAAAGCGCCCAGGGATTCTGAGATGTGCTGCCGCATCTCAGCGGTAAGGATCGCCCCCAGGCCGTAGTTCACCATGTAGCCGGGAAGGTCCGCCAGTTGCACTCGCACCGCCCACCAGGAGAGCTCGGGATGGGGCACGATATGCAAATAGCGGCTGGTGATTTCGGTCCAAAGCGCGTTGGGATCGGTCAGAGGAGCGCGAAACATCCGCAGTTCGAACAAGGACCAGGCCACGTCGAGAACAACACCCGAATATAACGCCCGCAGCGAGAGTTGCTCCGAAGCTTCATGCCCAAGGTAGCGGCGCTGCCACGCGGGCTCATAGGTGCTCCAGGCGGGAACATCGGCGAAAGCCTCAGCGAAAAGATCGCTTGGCCAGTCCACGAAGGCCGGACGATTACGGATGGCGGTGATGTTCACCACGTGGCCATTTTCGTGTACCAGTTCATTCAGTACGAACAGTCCGCCGCGCTCGTAGGGGGCCGATACGCGTGCGACGGTGGGCCTCCAGACACCGTTCACCATCCGGCCGTGCTTTACAAATTCCGTATAGGCTAATGCGGCCTTTCCCGGCCGGGGGGAAAGATCGTAGAGCGTTCCCATTTGCTCCAGGTCAGCTCCCAGATCGCGGTAGTAGCGCTGGTTGATGGGCTGCAACGATTCCCGCGGGATGTATGTCCCGAGCAAGCGGTCGGCCTCCCCGGCCTGGAAACGGAAGTCCCAGGGCTCGACCATGGCATCGCCGCCCGATTCTCTCCAG
>DASSQB010000373.1:0-18427 GCA_035702725.1 Terriglobales bacterium
TCAAAGGTCTTCAGCTCCTGCGGGCTGCGGTCCGGACTTTCCAGCACGTAGCGGTAAACCAGGCCGCTGGGACTGAACAGCGGCGCCATCGTGGGGGTCACGCCTGTGGGCAGTTGCGGCTGGCCCAGGCGCTCGAACACCACCTGGCGAGCGAAGTAGTCGTCCGTTCCTTCTTCAAAGGTCAGGCGAATATCAGAGAGCCCGTAGAGGGAGATGGAGCGCATCACCTCCATGTGCGGCACGCCGTTCATCGTCACTTCTATGGGAAGGGTTACCAGGCGCTCCACTTCCTCGGCGGCGTGACCCGGCCACTGGGTAATGAGCTCCACCATCGGCGGGGAGAGGTCGGGGTAGGCGTCCACCGGCATGCGCTGGAAGGAAATGATTCCCGCCACCGCCAGGAAGACGGTGAACATCAGCACCAGGAAACGCTGGCGCAAAGCAGCTTGAACGATGCGGTGAATCATCCCCAGTCAGCGCCGGCCTGTGCTGTTCTCCCTATTGCTGCATTGAATTGGCAAATTGCAGGAACAAACTGCCGTCGCCCACTACCTGTTCTCCCGGCTTGATGCCGTCGAGGATCTGGCTCATCCCGTGATTGCTCTCGCCGAGCTTCACCGTGCGGCGCGCGAACTGGTGGTTAGCCTGGTTTACGGCGACATAGACAAACGGCTCGTTCTCCTCGTTGCGCAGCACCGCCGAATCGGGCACGGCAAGCGCGTTCTTGATGGCGCCGGCGGCCACGGTCACCGTCACATACATGTCCTTCTTCAAGTGCCGCCCCGAATTCTGGGTGACAACGCGGGCCTGCACCGTGCGCGAGGCGGGGTCCATGCCTTCTGCCACGTAGGAAATCCTGCCGCTGAATTCCTGCCCCGGGTAGGTCGAGGTGGTAATGGTGACTGGATCTCCCACGCGTACGTACGCCAGGTCGTCCTGAAAGACATTGGCCAGCACCCAGACGGTACTCATGTCGGAGATGGTGAAGCACTGCGTGTTCCCGGCCTGCACCACCTGGCCGGGCGAGACCAGTCGCTCCACCACTTCGCCGCCGAGGGGCGCAAGCAGCGGCACTTCCGGCGATGCCGGCTTGGAAATCACAGTTTCGGGATTGGAAATGCCGATGATGGTGAGCGCTTGCTGTGCCGCCACCATATCGGCCTGGGCCTGGGTGCGGGCTGATTCTGCCGCCTGCAGGTCGCGCTCGGCAATGGCGTTGTGGGCATAGAGGTCCCTGGAGCGGGCATAATTTTTGTCCGCCAGGTCGAAGGCATCGCGTGCCTTCAGGTAGTTGGCGCGAAGCTGCGAATAGTCGGGACTGGCCAGGTAAAGCATGGCTTGACCCTTGCGGACTACCTCACCGGGTTGCACCACAATGCGGCTCACCGGCCCGCTGACCTGGGTGATCACCGGGGTGGTGCGAAAAGCGTTGAAGGCAACAGCACCGCTGAGGCGCAATACGCGGCGCAGCGTGGTGGGCTGCACCGTCACCACCTGCACGTGCGACATCTGCTCCGCGGGAACCGTGAACAGCAAAGAACCGCCGCTGTTGGGATTCGCGGCCTCCGCCGTCTTGGAGTTGTTGTTGCAAGCCGCGAATACCAAAATGGCGGACAATCCCAGGCCGGCGGCTGCCTGCCACCCGCGATGCCGCCACGGATTCAGATGTGCATGGCTCATGGCAGATTCCTGGTGCCGACCGCTTCCTTCAACTGCTCCACCGCTGTCATATATGACGCTAAGGCCTGACGATAGGCCAATTCTGTGGCGCGATAGCTGCGCTCTGCATCCAGAAAATCGAGCAGGCTGGCTCCCCCCTTCTTATAAGCATACTCGCTGATATCGCGTGAATCCTGGGCATTCTTGAGGTAACCACCCAGGTAAAGCTGCACGACCTGCTGGTTGGTGGAGACGGCGGCATAGGCACTTTCCACGTCGGTCAACACGATATCGCTGGCGGCGTAGGCGTTTTGCTGCGCCTGGGTGATGGCGTAATGGGTGCGCGCGATTTCGCCCTGGTTGCGGTTGAAAATGGGCAGTTCCATATTGGCGAACCAGGACCCCGAGCTGTAGCCGGACACATGAGAAAAATTGAAGGCGACGTTTACGTCGCGCTTGCCGTTAGCTCGTTCCAATTCGTATGTGCTCTTAGATGCCGTCAGGCCGGCCTGCGCGGCAATCAGGTCAGGACGGGTTCGCAGGGCCAAAGCCTTGAGGTCGTCCTCGTTCTGGTTGACAGGCGTGTAAGTCAGGTCGCCGGCCACGTCATAATTCTCGGGAACGGCCGTATATCCCATCAACTGGCGCAGCGTGGCCAGGGCCTGCACGCGGGCCACCTGCGCGGCGGAGACGTCGGTCTGGAACTGCAGCAGTTGCAGCTTGATCTTGAGGTAGTCGGCTTGGCTGATGTCGCCGGCCTTGTAGCGCTCCTCGCTAATGGTGACGGTCTGCTGAAAGCTGTTCAAGCCCTGCTGCGCAAACTGCAGGTTGGAGTCGGCCAGCAGGGCGGCAACGAATTGCTGGGCCACGTTGAAAGCCAGGGTGCGCTGGTTGTCCAGCACGGTCGAGCGAGTCTGCGTGGTCACGTCGCGGGCCGCCTGCAGACGGCGATGGCGTTTGCCGCCGCGTTCAATCAGGTAGCCGATACCCAAATCGAATTGTGACAACTGGTCCAGGGTGTCGCGGGTGCTGTTGCCCGAAGGGTTGCCGAAAATCGGCAGAAACTGGGAGTCGCCGCTGAGAACCGGGTTGGGACGAAGATTGGCGGTGATCTCTTCCGCCTGGGCCTGCTGAATCGTACTCTCCGCGGCCTTCAGCACGTGGCTGTGGGTGAAGGCCAGATTGATTGCCTGATCCAGCGTTATGCGCACCGCCGGTGGCGGGGCGGGCGACTGCGCCGGAGCGGGCTGAGTTGTAGGCGTTTGGGTTGGCGCCGGCTGTGTAGGCGACTGGCCTGGCGCGGGCGATTGCACCGGCGGGCTCGGCTGAGTGCCGCCGGCTTGGGCGGCGGAAATGCCTGCCAGCATCGCCATCGCAACCAGCAGAAGAAGGACGGAACGGTCAGGAGACCTGCGTTTATTCAGCATACGAGCAAGACGTGCGAACTGACCGGTATTTCCGCCAGGCAGAGGACAGGTAACCACCACTGTCCGCGCGAAATCAGCTCGCGCATCGCTTTACCGTCGGCTTGACCAGACGCCCCTGGCTGCCGTTGTCCTCCCCCTTCTTTACACGCCCTGTGCTTGGTTTCCCCCATTCTAAACGGAATCGGCAGAAACTCTCTACCGGTGTGGAGGCGGGAAACCGGGAAGGAACGGGGGGGAGGAGCAGGTTCAGGAGTCAGCAGCCTTCGGACTGAGCGCAAGGTTCCAACGTTTCGCAAGTTTCAAAGTCTCAGGTTTCGAGCATTTCGGGTTTGAGCTGCGATCAGGGTTAGGCTGGACACAGAGCCATCGCATAGATTGTCATCCTGAGCGCAGCGAAGGACCTGCTTTTCGCCCGTGAGATTTAAATGTTGCTCACTCCCGAATGACTGCTGACTACTTTTCTTGCTGGGCAAACGCCGCTGCCGGAATGTCATTCGCATGCGGCGTCACGCTCTCCAAATCGGGCGGAACATGCGCATTCACGTCGCGCACCGCCCAGGCCATGCCACCGGTGAGCAGGGCCTGGTAGGCGGGATTGGACCACACGTCTTCGCGGTGGCCGAGCGCGGTATAGAAAACGCGACCCCGGCCGTACATGCGCGCCCAGGTGTTGGGATAAGGCGGGCGCTGGTAGAAATTGCCCTGCATGCCTTCGGTTTCCGTTACCAGCAGCACGTGCAGGTCGTGCGGAAAGGCGCGTAGGGCGTACCATTCCTCCGTCCATTCAATTCCCTGGCCCAGGGCCTGCATGCCGGGAAAGCGGGGATCGGCAACGCGGGCGCGCGCTTTTTGCTGCTGGCCGTGGCCGACAAATTCGGCGCCAATCATCTCAATGTACGGATCGAGAGATGCTGACGGCTTGGAATCAGTGCGGGCGGAAGCGGGCTCAAATGTGTCGGTGGCGGAATGGGTGCCGATGAAGCCCTTGCCCTGGCGAATCAGGTCGAGAAACGCCAGCTTGCCTTCCGGCGTCATGGGCGGATTCTTGTCCTGCCCCGCGGTGGTGAGGTCGCCGGTGGTGTAGAAGAAAAACGCGTCGAATTGCGACAGAGTGGGCTGTGAGAAAACGCCGCCGTCCTTGGTGGCGGTGACTTCAATGCCGCGTTTCTGACCCAGGTCGGTGACGATCTGCTCGGCCGGGCTCAGTCTGTCGCCGCTGCGCTTCACCATGTCGTGTTCGAATCCAGAGGACTTGGTAAACATCAGGATTCTTTTTCGGGCGGGAGTTTTGGCGGCTGACAGGCTGCTCAAGCCCAGTCCCATGGCGCCCGATCCGAAAAAGCGCAGCAGGTCGCGGCGATTCATAACTGGTTAGAGTAACGGGTTTGGAAGTGGGGCTCAAGACGGGGTACTGGCGCGGCGGAGTCTTGAGTACAATAGCGCGTCATGGCGGGGTATTCGGGCACGCCGCTGCTCAAGAAGCTGGGCATCAAGCCTGGGCAGCGTATCGCGCTGCTGGGCGGCCCGCCGGGATATCGCAAGACCCTGGGCGCATTGCCGGACAAGGTGAATTGCGCGGAGCAACTGGCCGAGAAGCTTGATTTCATCCAATTGTTCGCCACTACCCAGGCAGACTTAAAGCGTCGCTTCAAGGACGCGAAAACGTGCCTGGCCACGCATGGCTCGCTCTGGATTTCCTGGCCTAAAAGAACCTCGGGAGTGGCAACCGACCTCAATGAGAACTTAATCCGCGAGATTGGGCTGGGACTCGGGCTGGTGGACGTAAAGGTGTGTGCGGTGGACGAGACGTGGTCGGGGTTGAAGTTCGTGTATCGCTTGAAAGATCGAGTATGAAGAACACAAAAACGGCAGCCTTGCTGATGCTCGTAATGGCCGCCTCAGTGGCAGCCCAAGCAGCGCGCCGGCCCGCCATCGTAGGCATTTCTCACGTGACCCTGCGGTCAGCGAACTTGTCCAAATCGCGCGAGTTTTATGGCCGCGTGCTCGGGCTGGCGGAAGAGCCGGCGGGAAGTTCGCAACGCGCCCGCTTCCGCATCAACGATCATCAATACGTTGAGCTGGTAGCAGCGGCGGCCGATGCGCCCGCCGATCGCCTGATAGAAGTCGGATTCGAAACCAAGGATGCTGAAGCGCTGCGCCGTTACCTGGACGGGCATGGGGTGAAGGTGCCGGAACAGCTAACCGTGGCGGGCGAGGGCACCCGCAGCTTTGATGTGCGCGACCCGGAAGGTCACCAGATTTGCTTCGAGCAGTTTGGAACCGCCGCGGCAGGCGGCGCTGCGGCGCATCCCATTTCCACGCACATGATCCATGCCGGCTTTATTGTGCGCGATCGTGCCGCCGAAGACCGCTTTTACAAGAATATGCTGGGATTCCACGTGTACTGGCACGGCGGCATGAAGAATGACGAAACCGACTGGGTGGACATGCAGGTTCCCAACGGCAGCGACTGGCTGGAATACATGCTGAATGTGGCGGAGAATCCTTCGCCACAGGAGGCCGGAGTGATGCGACACCTGGCGCTGGGCGTGGTGGACATCAAGCCCGCCATAAAGATGGCGGAACAGAGCGGCTGGCCAATTCCTGATCCGGCGGAGGTTGGCCGCGACGGCAAATGGCAGCTCAACCTTTACGACCCCGACCTGACGCGTGTGGAAGTAATGGAATTTCGTCCGGTGGAGCCGCCCTGCTGCGCAAAGTACACGGGGCCGCACCCGCATTGAATGCCACCGCCGAGCACGCCGAGAGCGCCAAGAATGCTGTCACAAGTTCTCTTAAGGAAAATACGAAGGTCCCATGCCGGAGTCTCTAGACATTCCTTGTTTGCTCGGCTAACTCGGCGTCCTCGGCGGTGAATAGGTTTTTGCAGGCTGGCATAGAATATTGGAGTCATAACGAACACCTGAGGCCAAAACCGCATGTCCGCACCCACCAAGGTCCGTCCCCAAACCGCCGAAATGCCGCCTGTTCCGCTGACCCTGGAGGGCTCCAGCGTGCTGCACCAGATGATGCGTTTTCGCTGGGCGGAATGGCGGCGGCTCACTCCCGGCGACCGCAACCGCATCCTCAACGAAGCTCAACCCGTGCTTCAGGAGATGGAAAGGCGACAGAGTGCGGTTTATTCCCTGCTCGGCCATAAAGGCGACCTGATGCTGGTTCACTTCCGGGCATCTTTCGATGAACTCAAACAGGTGGAACTGCAGCTGGCGCGGGCTGGACTCAACGACTACCTGCAAGCCACCACATCGTACCTTTCCGTGGTTGAGCTGGGACTTTATGATTCCTCGGTAAAGCTCTACCAGCAACTGGTGGAGCGGGGCCTGCAGCCACATTCGCCGGAGTGGAACGCCGAGGTCGAGCAGGAAATGGAACGGCAACGCGCGGCCATGCGCCCGCGGCTTTATCCCGAGATGCCGCCCAGCCGCTACATCTGCTTTTATCCCATGGACCGGCGGAGGGGCGAGGACAAGAACTGGTACACCCTGCCCATCGAAGAGCGGCAACGGCAGATGCGCGAGCACGGGATGGTAGGACGCCGCTATGCGGGCGAGGTGAAGCAGATTATCACCGGGTCCATCGGTTTCGACGACTGGGAGTGGGGTGTGGACCTGTTTGCCGACGACCCGCTGGTCTTCAAAAAGCTGATTTACGAAATGCGTTTCGACGAGGTGAGCGCCGTATACGCCCTGTTCGGGCACTTTTACGTGGGCGTGCGCTGCCCGGCGGCGCAACTGGGCAGGCTGCTGGAGGGCGAGTTGCCCCACAGCGATAACCGCCAGTCTTAAAGGCTTTTGGAGACATAACAAGTTGCCTCTCGACCCGTCTCTCCGGAGATGTAGCAGGTTCCGTCTTTTCCGTGTTTGAAATTGGCTTTCTCCACATCTGCATAGCGGTAGAGACGTTGCTTGAAACGTTTACACCAATGCCCCGAAAATGCTCGCCCGATAGCTATAATGAGGGACACGGCTGAGCAACTCAGGCCTGATTTTTAGCGTGGCGCGAAGTGTCTTCCCAGGTGCCCCAACGCGACGAACCCTCGCGGCGCAGGACGGCGATCATCCTGCTGGCCGCAGGCATATTTGTGCTCTTCACCATCCTGCTGTCGCAAGCCTCTTTTAACTGGTCGGTCTTTCAGCCAAATACCAGCGAGCAGCCCCTGGTTTTTGCCGCGCTTTCGGCGCTGGTGTTCCTGCTGTTCGTGGTTCTTACCTTCGTTCTGCTGCGCACCCTGCTCAAACTTTTCGCGGAACGCCGGGTGGGGGTGCTGGGCTCCAAATTCCGCACCAAGATGGTGGGGGGAGCGCTGCTGCTTTCCTTCACCCCGGTGCTGTTTCTTTTCCTCTTTGCTTACGGGCTAATGAACCACTCCATTGACAAGTGGTTCTCGCGCCCCGTCGAAGAAGTGCGCGAAGACACGGAAGCGATGACCCGCCTGCTTTCGGCTTATGCGGAAGAAAATGCGCACCAGGAGGCGGTGCTGCTGGCCAGCGCGCCGGAAACGCAGCAGGCGTTCGCTAGTGGAAATTTCACCGGTGTCGCCGATTTGTTCGAACAACATCAGCCCACCTTGCAGGGAGGTTTCGCGATCGCTATGCGGCAGGGACGGGCGGAAGCCAGTTTCCGCGTGCCGGAAGCGTGGTCGGTACTGAAACCTATTTTGCCGCTGAAGGAGGCGGCTGCCGATCGCCCCGCGCGTTTCTCCTGGAACGGAACCGAGTACATCCTGGGCAGCGCCCGCTTGGAACCGGAAGGGGCCATTCTGGTGGCCATGCCCCTGCCCCCGGCCTTTTCCGAAACCGTGCGCCAAATTGACGCCAGCCAGCAGCGTTACTTCCAGTTGGCGCAGCAGCGCAAGCTGGTGCGCATCACCTACATGGAGCTGCTCGCTTTGCTCACCATGCTGGCCCTGTTCGCGGCTACCTGGCTGGCGCTGTTCACGTCCAAGCTGGTGACGCGGCCGGTGGCGGCGCTGGCGGAGGCGACGCAGCAGATTTCACGCGGGCGCCTGGATTACCGCGTGCAGGTGCCCGCTGCCGACGAATTGGGCGAACTGGTGGCCTCCTTTAACCGCATGGCGGAGGAACTGGAGACCAGCCGGCAGCAGATCATGGCTTCCAGCCGTGAACTGAAGGACGCCAATCTCGCTTTGGAGCAGCGCCGCCGCCACATGGAAACCATCCTGGAGAGCATTCCTACGGGCGTGCTCTCGCTGGACGCGAAGCGCCGCGTCACCCATGCCAATGTTGCACTGCAGCGCATCTTCAATCCTCAACCGCGGATTGCAGACCGTATGAACTTCCTCACCGGCAGCTGGCTGGCGGAAATTTTCCCCCGCGAAATGCTAGAGGACCTGGAACCGCTGCTGCGCCGCGCCGACCGCATGGGCGTGGCCACCAGCCAGATGGAGCTGAGCTGGCACGGCAGCACGCTCAACGTGGCGGTCACCGTTGCCGCCCTGGAACATGAAAACCAGGGCCTGGGCTACGTAGTGATTTTCGAAGATCTCTCCGACCTGCTGAAGGCGCAGAAGCAGGCGGCATGGCGGGAAGTGGCGCGGCGGGTGGCGCACGAAATCAAGAACCCGCTGACCCCGATCGCGCTCTCGGCCGAGCGCATCCGCCGCCACCTGGAACGGGGGCGCCCGCCGGATGCGGTTTCTCTTTCCGTGATCGGCAGCTGCGCGGAAACCATCGCCGGCGCGGTGGAGACGGTGCGCAGCCTGGTGGACGAGTTTTCCGCCCTGGCCCGCTTTCCCGCGGCCAATCCTCAGCCTGCCAACATCAACGCCATCGTGGAGAACACGCTTTCCATGTTCAATGGGCGGCTGGAGGGAATCGAGGTGCGTACTCTGCTCACCCCCGACCTGCCGCGCGTGCTGGCCGACAGCGAAGCCATAAAACGCGCCCTGGCCAACCTGATTGACAATGCCGCCGAGGCTACGCAGGATTCGCTGCTGCGCGAAATTGACATCTCGACCTCCATGGTCCCGGGGCGCGAGGCAGTGGAAATCGTCATTAGTGACACCGGACCGGGCGTTACGCCGGAACTCAAAGAGAAGTTGTTCCTGCCTTATTTCTCCACCAAGAAGCGGGGCACAGGGCTGGGGTTGGCCATTGTGAGCCGCATCGTGGAGGACCACCACGGCTCCATCCGGGTGGAAGAGAACGAACCGGTGGGCGCGCGGTTTATTCTGGAATTGCCGGTGGCGGTCGAAGGTGTGGCCTCCACGGCGCTCGAACATGCATAACATCCTGATCGTGGACGACGAGGCCGGCATCCGCCAGTCCCTCAAGGGCGTGCTGGAGGATGAGGGCTACAAGGTAGCTGCCGTGGAAAGCGGCGAAAGCTGCCTGGACACGCTGCGTCGCCGCTCCTTCGACGTGATCCTGCTCGACATCTGGCTGCCGGGTATGGACGGCCTGGAGACGCTGGAGAAGATCCGCGAGGCGGAAGATGCGCCGGAAATCATCATGATTTCCGGGCACGGGACCATCGAGACGGCAGTGCGGGCTACCAAGGCGGGGGCCTTCGACTTTTTGGAAAAGCCGCTTTCGCTGGAAAAGACGCTCATCCTGGTGAAGAACGCCGCCGACGCCCGGCGCCTGCGCGGCGAGAACCGCGACCTGAAGAAGCAGCTGCTGGCCAAGAGCGTGATCGTGGGTGACAGCATCCCCATGAAGGCGCTGCGGCAGCAGATCGGACTGATGGCGCCCACCAACGGCCGGGTGCTCATCTACGGCGAATCGGGCACTGGCAAGGAACTGGTGGCTCACGCTATCCACGCCCAGAGCCCGCGCCAGGACGGCATGTTCGTGGAGGTCAACTGCGCGGCCATTCCCGAGGATCTGATCGGCAGCGAACTTTTCGGCCACCGCAAAGGCTCGGTTCCGGCAGCGACGTCCGATAAGGACGGCAAGTTTCAGAAGGCGAACGGAGGCACGCTGTTCCTTGACGAAGTGGGCGACATGAGCCTGAAGACGCAATCTAAGGTGTTGCGCACGCTGGATGAGCAGCGCTTCACTCCCGTGGGTGGCGACGAAACCATCACCGTGGACGTGCGTGTGATTGCCGCCACCAACAAGGACCTGGAAGAGGAAATTTCCAAAGGCAATTTTCGCGAGGACCTGTTCTACCGGCTGAATGTAATCCCCTTCTACGTGCCTCCGCTGCGCGAACGCAAAGAAGACATCCCCATGCTGGCGCGCTATTTTCTGAAAGAATTCTCCGCCACCTATGGCCGCCGCCCGCGGGAGATTACTGACGACGCCATTGACGCCCTGATGCGCTACTCCTGGCCGGGCAACGTGCGCGAACTGCGCAACGTGATGGAGCGCATCGTCATCATGAACCCCACCGCCTACAAGCTCGACCGCAAGCACCTTCCGCCATTGGTATACCGCGATGGCAGCCGCCGCCCGGCAGGCGACGCCTCCACCCTCCACCAGGCGCGCGCCGCCTACGAGCGCGACTACATCCTGAAAAAACTGGACGAAAACCACGGCAACGTGAGCCGCACCGCCGAGGTCCTCGGCCTGGAGCGCAGCCACCTCTACCGCAAGATGAAGTCGCTGGGGATTGCAGAAAAAGAGTAGCTGGTAATTGTCGGAAGGGCACGGCTTCAGCCGTGCCGCCAGGAGCCGTGAAAATGGGGGCTTCAAGCCCCTGGGGTTCGTTTTCCTGAACCCTCAAAAGGATTTTCTAAATCGCTTCTAAATATCCAATACGAGCGCTGCATCACTTTTCCCTTCCTCGCTGCTAACCAGCTTAGGTCCGTACCGTCTAAGTGCCCGCTGACAGTTGCGGCGGCAGTCTGACTGTCGTTGGGACCAAATCTTTCCAAATAATCAGGAGGGAGCGACGTATGAATAAAACGCGCATAGTCGCGGCCGTTTCTGGCCTGTTATTCGTGGCCAGCCTGTGCCAGGCGCAGTCGGCGCTGCTGAATATTCCCCGGCAGAGCCAGCACGCGGTGCTCACGCAGCGCATCGGCATCACCGATATCACCATCAACTACCATCGCCCGCTGGTGAACGGGCGCAAAGTCTGGGGCGATCTGGTTCCCTACGGCCAGGTGTGGCGCGCCGGTGCCAACGAGAACACCACCATCGCCTTCAGCGACCCCGTGACCATCGAAGGCCAGCCGCTCGACAAGGGCGTGTACGGCCTGCACATGATTCCCGGCGAGAACGAGTGGACGGTTATCTTCTCCCATGTCGCAACCGCCTGGGGCAGCTTCACCTACAAGCAGGCGGAAGATGCGCTGCGGGTCACAGTAAAGCCCCAGTCCGCCGACATGCATAATGCGCTGACCTACGACTTCGATAAGCTCACCCCCACTTCCGCCGTGGTGGAGTTGGAATGGGAAAAAGTCGCCGTGCCCTTCAAGGTGGATGTTGATGTGAACAAGATCGTTGAGGCCAGCCTGAACCGCCAGATGCGCGGACTGGCGCAATACACCTGGGAGGGCTGGGATGACGCCGCCAACTATCTGCTGGCCCAGAAAACCGACCTCGACGAGGCGCTTAAGTATGAGGACCAGTCCATCGAAGTGGAAAAGCGCTTCGACAACGAACTGACGAAAGCCAACATCCTGGAGGCGATGGGCAAGAAGGATGACGCCGACAGCACGCGCAAGCTGGCACTGTCTCTGGCCAATCCCCTGCAGTTGCACATTTACGCCAGAGGATTGCAGGCACAGAAGCACCAGGATGAAGCCTTCGCCATCTTCCGCGACAACGCTCGGAAGCATCCCGAGGAATGGTTCGTGCATAGCGGCATGGCGCGCATCTATTCCAGCCAGGGCAAGTTCGACGACGCGGTGAAGGAAATGAACCTGGCGCTGGCCGGCGCCCCCGACGGACAGAAGAGTTACGTGGAAGGCCTGGTGAAGCGCCTGCAGTCGAAGCAGGATATTAACTGAAACGGTAGTTGGTGGTTGATAGCTGGTAGTTGGTCGTTGTTCGTTCGCCATTGCGAGTTAATCGTTGCTGCTTGGCTCACCGGTCCTATAGAAACCGTCTGCGAATGGCCCGCCAGTTCGCTGGCGGGCTGCTCTTTCCGGACGCGAATTGTAAAGCATGGCGGCAAATCACCGCTGCCCGTTTGACTCGTTATCTGTGAAGTGCTCTAATCCCATGACATCGGTCGATCCCCTCGTGTAATTGTTCCGCGCCACAGACTCTGCAGTGACGGCCCCTTGCGAACTGGATTGAGTCACCCAGCCACCAACCAACCCAAACCTACTGCAAAGGAGAACGTCATGGCGGAAACCGGCGCTACACAACGAGGCAGCGAGCAGTCAGCCGACAAGACTGCTATTCGTCCGTTTCATAAAGTAAATGTCCCAGAGGCGGAACTCACCGAATTGCGCAGGCGTATCAACAACACACGGTGGCCGGAACGGGAAACGGTTACTGATGCCAGCCAAGGCGTGCAGCTGGCGACGATTCAGGCTCTGGCGCGCTATTGGGGAACGGAATACGACTGGCGCAAGTGCGAGGCCAGGCTGAATGCCTTACCGCAATTCATCACCGAAATTGATGGGCTGGACATTCATTTCATTCACGTTCGCTCGAAACATCAAAATGCGTTGCCGGTCATCGTCACCCACGGTTGGCCCGGCTCGATCGTCGAACAGCTGAAGATCATCGATCCGCTCACCAATCCCACGGCCCATGGCGGAAGCGCATCAGACGCCTTTGATGTAGTGATTCCGTCAATCCCAGGCTACGGATTCTCAGGCAAACCGACCACCACCGGCTGGGACCCTGCTCACATCGCACGCGCCTGGGTCGTGCTGATGAAGCGCCTCGGGTACAAGCGGTTCGTGGCGCAGGGCGGCGATTGGGGCGCGATCATCGTTGACGTCATGGGCGCGCAGGCGCCCCCGGAACTGGCCGGCATTCACACCAACATGCCGGGCGTGGTCCCGGCCGACATCGACAAGGCCGCTTCTGCCGGTGCGCCGGCACCATCAGGTCTTTCCGCCGACGAGAAGCTCGCTTACGACCGGCTGGTCGTCACCTATCACGAGGTTCTCGGCTTCGCGTACCAGATGGGGCTGCGCCCGCAGACGCTGTACGCTTTGGTGGATTCACCGGTCGGCCTCGCCGCCTACTTTCTTGATCACGACGGGCGCAGCTACCAGATGATCTCACGCGTCTTTGCCGGGCAAGCCGCCGGCCTCACGCGGGACGATGTTCTGGACAACGCCACCCTCACCTGGTTCACGGGCACGGCGGTTTCCTCGGCCCGTCTGTATTGGGAGCTGATCGTTAACCAGCTCAGTTTCTTCGGCGTCAAAGGCGTCTCCATCCCGGTTGCCGTGAGTGTCTTTCCCGACGAACTCTACCCAGCTCCGCGCAGTTGGGCAGAGCAGGCTTACCCCAAGCTCATCCACTACAACAAGCTCCCCAGGGGCGGGCACTTCGCGGCCTGGGAGCAGCCGCAGCTCCTCACGGAGGAGATGCGCGCGGGCTTCCGATCACTGCGCAAATCTCTTCAGAGCGTTGCAGCTTGAGCCGGCGTGTAGTCAGGTTGTAAAGACCGACAACCCGCTCATCGCAGAGTGCGCGATGAGCGGGGCACCCGGCACCAGAATTGGAGACATCAATGAACAGCGTACAAGTCGAACAGAAGAGCTACGAGATGCCCCCGCGAGAGGGGATGAGCATCGCGCATTTTCTCACCGTCGCCGACATCGAGAGATCGGCTCGCTACTATGAAAAGGTCTTCGGCGCTCACATTCTGAGCCTGGGTGACGGCAACGCGCCTGGTTACCTTCAGCTCGCGAATATCTGGATGATTCTAAACGTCGGAGGCGGGCCGACCTCGGATAAGCCGACGGTAACGCTCAGCGTCCCCGACCCGAATCACATCAACAGCTTTATGAATTTCCGCGTTGCCGATATTCAAGCGTGCTATGAATTGTGGAAAAGTCGAGGAGCCGAGTTCATCACCGGGCCGATCCCCAAGTACGGCGAGATTCGTTGCTACATCCGCGATCCTGACGGTTACCTCATCGAAGTTGGACAGAGCACCGACCTCACGTACGGTTGACCCTCGGCCCGATCGCTGCGGTAAGGTTCTTCACAAGAGAGAGGGAGATGCGCCATGCCTGACACTTCGCAATTCAACATTGACCGCACCTATCCGGGCCGGTGGACGGTCACCTTCAGCAACCCGCCGATCAACATGTTTGTTCCCACCACGATCGTCGAATTGGGAGCGCTAATGACCGACCTCGAGGCGGACCCGTCCGTGAAGGTCGTAGTGTTCCAGTCGGCGAATCCCGATTTCTTCTGCGCCCATCTCGACGTAGCCAAGGCAGCTGAGCGGCCAGAGGCGCTGGGTCTTTGGCGCGACTTTGTGCTGCGCCTCTCGTCCACGCCGGTCGTGAGTATCGCCAAGATTCGCGGCCGCACGCGCGGCATTGGTAACGAGTTCGTACTGGCCTGCGACATGCGCTTCGCCAGCCGGCAAAGCGCCCTGTTCGGCCAACCCGAGATCGGGGTCGGACTGGTCCCGGGCGGCGGCGCACTGGAATGGCTCCCGCGTTTGGTCGGCCGCTCGCGCGCACTTGAAATCGTGCTCAGTGGCGACGATTTTGATGCTGATATTGCCGAGCGCTATGGCTGGGTAAACCGCACGCTGGACGATAACGACCTCGACTCGTTTGTTGATACGCTCGTCCAGCGTCTGACCTCGTTCGACCGTGAAGCGCTGGCCGCGGCGAAGGCCCAGGTCAATCGGTTCGGGACGCCAGCGGCTGCCGAGCTCAAGGCGAGCAACGACCTGTTCTTCCCACTCCTGGCCTTACCCGGTGCGCAGGCGCGCCGTGCCAAGATCCGTGGTATCGGTTACGGTGTTCGGAGCGACTTCGAATTGAACTTCGGCCGGTACCTCCCTGCGTTCGGGCGGGCGGACGACGATGACACCAGCACAGACCGTGCGAAGGTTGCTGTCTGACTTCTTCACTTGAGACCACATAGACACGTTAGCGAGGAGATTCGTTACCTGAGCACTCGCGGCTTGGGATCGGCCCCAGGTGAATAATGCAGGCGCTACTGAGTGGAATTTTGTAATTGAAACCTGGCGCTTGGCAATCGGAATCGGGAGCTTCACAATTTTTCTACCCGCTGCAAGCGATTTACCTTTTCGAGGTGCTAACCTTAGGTCCCGCTCGGAGGAAAATTATGAGGCATATTTTGTTCCTGGTTCTTCTCGCGGCGTGCTTGCCGCTTTCTGCACAAGCTCAAAAGCCGCCGGAGAAGCCGACGCTGAAGAGCATTCTTCTGGAGCAATTGCGCTCCACCCACAACAAGGCGGAGTGGTTCGTGCCCGCTAACACGGCGGTCGCGGGACTCACGGCCGAGCAGGCCAACTGGACCGACGGCAAGGGCAATCACTCCGTCGGACAGCTGGTGAATCACCTGATCTTTTGGGACCGCCGCTCGCTGGAGAAATTCGAGGGCAAGCCGCTGGAGAAATACAACGGAAACAACGACGAGACCTTTACCAGCTTCAACAGCAAGCAGTGGAGCACCGCCATCCAACAACTGGACGAGGTCATGACGGAATGGGAAAAAGCTGTTGAATCCGCCGACGACAGCAAGCTGCAAAATTCGTATTCGATGATCGCGCACATCGGAACCCATAACGCTTATCACATTGGGCAGATTATCTACGTGCGCAAGGAACAGGGGTCGTGGAATCCGGCAAACGGCGTGAAGTAGGTGTCCATGCGTTCAGCGAGCCGGCGATTAGGGTTTGTTGACATCTGAGCGGCCGCCCGCCAGCTGCTCCAGCTGCCGCCGCCAGTCTAGACCTTCCACAAATTCGCGGGAGTTGCGCCAGCCGGGACGCACCTTGACGAACATCTCCAGGAACACCTTGGCACCCAGCATGGCCTCAATCTCCAGGCGAGCATGGGTGCCGATCTTCTTCAGCATCTGCCCCTGGCGGCCGATGAGAATGGCTTTCTGCCCGTCGCGTTCGCAATAGATAGTAGCGGCAATACGTGTGAGCTTCGGCTTTTCCTCGAACTGCTCAATGATGACGGTGGTGGAATACGGCACTTCCTCGCCCGTAGCCAGCAGTACCTGCTCGCGGATGATCTCCGCCGCCATGAAGCGCGCCGGCTGGTCGGTCAGTTCATCCTCGGCGAAGTAGCGCGGACCTTCGGGCAAGCCGGCGACAATGCTGTCCAGCAGGACCTGGAGCCCGTCCTGCTTGCGGGCGGAGATGGGAATAATTTCCTTGAACTCGTAAAGCTTGCTGTAGCGCTCAATCAGGGGCAGGAGTTCATCCTTGCGTACCAGGTCAACCTTGTTGAGCAGGAGAAACACGGGCGTGCCCGCCTGCTTCACCAGTCGCAATACATGTTCGTCCAGCACTTCACCGCCGCGCTTGGCTGCATCCACGATCAGCAGCACCATTTGGCAGCCTTCCAGGGCTTCGCGCACCTCGACCATCATTTTGCGGCCCAGGGCGCTGTCCGGTCGGTGAATGCCGGGCGTGTCAATCAGGATAACCTGCGCCGCCGGTCGCTTACCCTTCCTGGCCAAATTAAGGATGCCCTGGATGCGGTTGCGCGTGGTTTGCGGCTTGCGCGTGACGATGGCCAGCTTGGCCCCCACCAGCGCGTTCAGCAGCGTGGACTTGCCGGCGTTGGGCCGGCCGAGAATGGTGACGAATCCGGAGCGCAATGGCATGTCAGCAATTAGCGGTTAATTCGGACCTGGCAGTCGAGTCGGCACCCTCGAAACCGAGTCCCGCAGGGACGTCATAGTAAAGCCCAGGACGGAAGTCCTGGGTAGACGTACGACCAATGGTCCGAGTCCCGTAGGGATGGCACCATGATTGGGCATCAAGAGAGCTTAAGCCGTGCCTACGGCACTCGAGAGCTTTTGAACAACCGTTCCCAGGACTCCGTCCTGGCCTCTACTATACCGCCCTTACAGGGCTAGTTCCGGTACAGAGCTTAGTCGGATCGCCTCCAAGCAATCAGCAGTGAGTCAGTGAACCGAGAACCAGAAAAACTCCCGATGGACCTGTGAATAGACCTGCCCGGCATTTAGGTCCACGGGCCAAATGCTAATTGCTAAGGAAACTCTGATTACGTACGACACAACAAACGCAAGGTCCCTCGAATCCGCAGAATTGCCTAAAAAGAGGCAATTCTGCTTCCCTCGGGATGACAGGGATCAACTTAATCAGAGTTCCCTAACTGCTAAATGCTGCTTTACAGCAGCTTGATCTGCTGCGGCACGGCAGGCTGCACCGCCTTGATGCGCAACCGCTCCACCCGGCGGTCGGTAGACTCCAGGATTTCGAAGCGCAGCCCTTCGCCCTCGACAATCTCGCCCTTCTGGGGAATGTGACCGAGCATCTCGCTGACCAGGCCGGCCACGGTGGTGGCCTCGTGCCCATCCAGGCGCACGCCAAACAACTGGTCGAGCCGGTCCACATCCATGTTGCCCGGCACCAGGTAAGAGTTGTCGGCCTCGCGCACGATATCGGCCTTGGTCTCGTGCTCGTCGCGGATCTCGCCGACAATCTCTTCCACCAGGTCTTCAATGGTAACCAGGCCGGCCACGCCGCCGTATTCGTCAATCACAATGGCCATGCGTACGTTGTTTTTCTGCATCTCGCGCAGCAGCTCGCTGGTGCGTTTGCCCTCGGGAACAAAGCAGGTATCGGTGTGCATCAGGCTGCCCACCGTTCGGGTGGGCGCATCGACATCAGAAATTTGTAGCAGGTCATGAACGAAAATGATGCCCTTGATGTTGTCCAGCGAGCCTTCGTACACGGGCACCCGGGAAAAACGCCGCACGCGCAGCATTTCGAGGAACTTTTCCACGGTGGTTTCCACCGGCACCGCCACCATCTCCGGACGCGGCGTCATGGCCTCGCGCGCGGTTTTGTCGCCGAACTGCACCACCGACTGGATCAGCTCGCGGTCGGCCTCCTGCAGGATACCTTCCTCCTGCCCCGCTTCAATCAGGGCGTCCACCGCTTCGGCGGGATGGTCGGGCGTCTCCTCGGCGTGCTCGCGGGTGAGCGAAGCCACCGACTGGCAGAAGCCGATCACCAGCGTCACCGGCATCACCACGTAGATAAGCAGGCGCAGCACCGGCACCAGCGCGACCAGCCACGTGCCCTTGGTACGGGAAAAGAAAACAAAGGGCAGCAGACGGTTGCAGACAATCACGATCAGCACCAGGCTGATGGTCGCCTGGATAATTTCCGGCGTATTCCAGCCCTTCTCATGGAAAACGGCATAGCCGACCATCAGGGCGATGGCCGCCATGCTGAGCTGC
>DASSQB010000374.1:0-7135 GCA_035702725.1 Terriglobales bacterium
GGCGCGACCCACGCGCTGAAATACGAGGACGAGCGAATCTGCTCAGCTTGCGGTTCGGACGAACCGACGGTCCGTGTGGCACGCCCGGCAGTTCCCCTGAAAGGATACGAGCATGGCACACCCCGCCTTCGCCAATGCCGCTGAGACCGAAGCCGCGCGTTTGAAAAGCGCGGTCGCCGACGCTCTCGAGGATGGAGTACATGCCGCCCGCCGCGCCATGAGACACGGCCTCTCCGTAGCCGAAGAGATCATGGACGATGCAGCGCACGAGGTAAAGCGTCACCCCCTGCCGGTGGTGGCCTCGACCTCCGTGTTGTCCTTCGCCGCCGGAGTGGTGGTCGGCTGGCTGTTCTTTGGATTACGGAAGCGCTGACGACGGCGTTACAACCGCACCTCAGATAGCAGGAGGGGGGAATTCTGCCTGCAACGTTGCCTTCGCCAATGGGCGTGGACCTGGCCCGCTCCCAGCGGGCGGTCATGTTTTTTGCTCCAAGCCTCGCAATTAGCGCTAAGCTGGTAGGAAAAGGAGTGGGGAAATGCCCGCGAAGCCGGCAGAGAAGCCGCAGGGAAGTCCTGATTCCAAGCAAGCCATCGAGCATCTCAGCCGCGCTCGCCAGGTGCTGAAGACCCTGCGCGAGAGGCTGGAAGATGCCGAGCACCACGCGCAACTGGACGAGGCGATCACCAAGATAGAACTCGCCTTGAGCGCGCTGACTATCAAGACAGGCGGCTTCCTGTAAGCGGGTGAATTGCCTGAGGCCCTCGCCTGCCGCCGGCCGTGGAGGCGAGCCCGAAGGCGGATGGAGGAAAGGCCATGGAAGTCACATTCACCCCGGAAGAGCACGAGTTGATCGCTGAAGTTCTGGAAGAACACCATCGCGAGCTGCTGCGCGAAATTGCCCGCACCGAGCATCGCGAGTTCAAGGCCGTGTTGCGACGCCGCGAGGAAATGGTTCAGGGGGTGCTGAACAAGCTGGCCAAGTATGCTTCGGCGGCCTAAGGGGCTGCGCACACGGGCTGGACAATGCGGCATAGTGCGCCGCGGGAACGGCTGCTGCCAGTTAATTGGCTAGGCTGCTCGGCTCACCGCCATGAGGGAGAGATCGTCGCGAATGGCGGCCTGGCCGCGGAAACGATCCAGATCTTCCCGGCAAGCGGCTAACAAAGCCCTGGGTGCGAGGCCACAATTATTTGCCACCAATCGGCCCAAGCGTTCGGTTCCATAGGCTGTTCCCGCATTATCCTCGGCTTCGGTCAACCCGTCAGTGTAGAGCAGGAGACTGTCGCCCGCCTGCAGGCGAAGCCGGTTGAGAACAAACTCCTGGCTGCAGAACATGCCCAGGGGAAGGCCTGTAGAGGGCACTTCCGCCACCTTGCTTCCATGAATGTGCAGGGGAGGCAGGTGGCCCGCATTACAAAGCTCAACCTCGCCTGTGGCGAAGGCGTGGCCACACACCAGGGTGGCGTAGTGAGCCGCTAAAGTAGTCTCACAGAAGGCGCGGCTGGCTTGGGTTATCAGCTCCCCTAGAGGCAGGCCCGCGGATATGAGGGCGCGAAACAGGGCGTGCAGATTGGACATGAGCATGGCGGCGGCTATGCCTTTGCCGGAAACGTCGCCCAGCATGAAATACAGGCCGCGCTGGCCCGCATCCACCACATCGCAATAATCGCCGCTTACCAGGCCGGCCGGCTGGTAATGGAACGAGATCTGCCACAGTCCGAATCTGGCATCCGCCTTGGGCAGGAGCCCGTCCTGGATTTCCCGCGCCAGGTGTAAGTCGCGTTCCAGCGCCCGCTGGTCTGCAGGGGTCAGGTGGTCGAGGCAGAAGCACGTAAGTGGATCCGCCGCCAGCCGTTCCGGCTCAATGGCGTCATGGCAAACCTGGCAGAGGCCATAAGTGCCGCTATCCATCCGCTCCAGCGCCTGGTCCACCTGCTGCAGCAAGGCAATCAACTCCCCGCCGGGAGCCGGACCGGTGATTGACCGCTGCAGGACATGGCGCCGCTCGAGCAGTTGCTCGCGTAGGACAGGATCGAGGGTGGTGGCCATATTTAGCTCCCGTGTTATCACCAGCATACGTGACCCTGTTGGTTTCGGCCATCCGATGTTTGTGGTGGAACTCGAACAATGTCAGCCTGACGGAAACGGGTGCTGTTGCCCGGTGAGCCTTCAGGAAGTGACCAAAGTGCAACCGGCCGTTTACGCCCCCCTGTTTCCGACAACCCGCCACAGAATCGGTTCTATGACCTTATGAATCGGGGAGTTGGGTGGCGAGCTTTCATCCCTGCGTAGCTTGAGTTCGTGGCCGCCGATTACTTCAGTTACTTTCGTCTGTTTCCGAGGCGAAAATACAATTCACACTAAGAAGGTGCGTTGGCCGGGCGAGCTTATTCGCGGTGTGCCAGGCACTTACTGCCTCCCCGTGGAAGAGAGCGATTGTCCAGGCACACCATAATGCGGCGCTCCACCCGGATCAGGTGGCAGATCCCCATCCAGATCACGAGTGTAGACTCGCGCGTTCCGTTTAACGAAACTTGTGAAACTGTCGCTGTCAACGCCCATGGCTGTGGCGTGATTTGCCATACTCCGCTCGACAAAGGTACGGCAGTCAAGCTGGGACTCCTGCCAGACAATCGCGAAGTAATGGCCCACATAGCCGATGTGGTCAAACTGGGCGAGGATGGCCGGGCCTGGCTTCTGGGACTGCAGCTGGATGTGCCGGCCAACGTATGGGGAGTGCGCAACCCGCCCCATGATTGGGAGAAGCCGAGTGCTGGCCAGGAGCCGGAAGTGGCAGCTGCTCCGCTGGCAGCCAGCGCCGCTGCCGGTGCCGGCTCTTCCGGCACAGCCGTTTCCACTGCCACCCTCGCGGCGCCGGAGTTTTCCATCGTGAGTCCGGCCCCACCCGCGGACCCAGCGGTCGCCGTGCAAAGCGTGGCGGTTGCCGAACCGCCCAAGGTGGATGTCGCAAAGCCTGCGACTACGCCCGTCAACAACGCCGGCTCCGGACAACGCGCCGATGCCGGGCGCGGAAGTGGAGCGCCGACCGCGGCCAGATCCACTTTTGGCGTTCGCGACCGTGACTGGGCTGACCTGCGCAAGCAGATGGAAGAGCACCTGCAGGACCTGATGTGGCAGGTGGACGACCAGGTCGAAACCAAACTGGAACACTGGAAAGAGCAGATGGTGGACGCCGAGGCGCGGCTGGAGTCGCTGTGCCAGCTGCAGGACCGGCTGCAAGCTCACATCACCGTGCTCAGCGAAATCGTCAAGGAGAGGGTTAAGCCCGAGGAGCAAAACAACACCTCTGCAATCGCAGGGGGCCAGCCCGAGACGGCCCCAACCAAGGAGAGCGCGGCCGTAACCGCCTCGCAGGTGGAAGAGATCCGGCAACTGCAGCAATGGATGCAGTCGCTGATTCATCTGCTGCCGCAAGCAGTGGAGCAGCACGCTAGTGAAGCCGTGGGCGCGGCGGAGCAGCGTCTGCAATCGCAGGCGGAAGAGCAGTTTGAGGGCATGCGCAAGCAGCTGGCGGAGTTGCAGGAAAGGCTGGAATCGGCAGCAGCAGCGCAAAAGGTAGCTGCCGAGTCGGAGGCGTCAGAAGAGGTACGGCGCAAAGCATCCGAGGAAGCGCTGCGTGCCGCTGGCGAGGACCTCAGAGAGTCACTGCAGAAGTCGTTGCGTGAGGAATCGGAAAAGCTGCAGCAGGAGCTTAAGCTGTCGCAACAGGCGACGCAGGAGGAAGCCGAGCGCCTGCGCAAGCTGCAGGAAGAAGTGGCGGCTCGCGTGGCGCAGCGCTCCGATGAAGCCGGGCAGCAAATCGAGCACCTCAAAGCTGCTGAAACCGCGGTGCGCGGCATGGGCGAGCAATTGCGCGCCGAATTGCGTGCCACGCTTCAGTCGGAATTGGAAGCCCAGAAGCAGCAGTTGCAGCAGGCATTGGCGGCGGTGGCTGCCCAGCAGTCTGAAGAGGCAGCGCAGCAGACGGAACATCTCAAGACGGCGGAAGCCAAGGTGCGCGAAATCGGCGAGCGATTGCACTCCGAACTGCGCGTCGCCATACAAGCGGAGATGGAAGCCCAGAAGCAACAGATTGGCCAGGCAGCGGCGACGGTGGAAGAGAAGTCAGCCCATCTGCAAGCACAGATTACTGAGCTTACTGCCGGCACGGAGGAGGCGCGCCGCGCCCGCGAGGCACTGGAGTCGGTGGTGGCCTCGCTGACCCAGGCCGCCAGCCAGCAGATCAAGGAAGATGTGGCGGCCGGACTGCAAACCATCACCAGCGAGTCTCAGCAGGAGGCGCAGCGCCGCGACAAGGAACTGGGGGAGAAGCTGGCGGAGGCGCAGCGCCTGGGCACGGCCTCGCAGGAGCAACTGGCTCAGCTGGCCAAACAGGCGAGTGAGCTTTCCGCACGGCTCGATGAAGGACAACGCAGCCGCGAAGCTTTGCAAGCGAGGCTGGAATCCGCGGTCAGGACGGCTGAGCAGAAGGTGGAAAGCAGCGCGGCGGGCATTCTGCGGCAGGTGGGCAGCCAGACCGAGCAGGAGATCAAGCGCCTGGAAGAGCAGGTAAGCGCGCAGCAGAAGAAGCTGGATCAATTGACACAGCAACGCCAGCAGGAGCTGCAATCGGCTCTGGACACGCACATGGCGGCGCTGCGCAGCTCTTCGGAGAGCATGTTGCGCAAAGTAAGCGAAGAACTGCGTGGCTCCCTGAACACGCACCTGAAAGAGGAATTTGCCAGCCAGCGCCACATCTGGGAAAAGCAACGCGAGGCGAGTACGGCGGAGAAAACCTGGGTGGAAGCCCGCGCCAACGAACTGGCCGGACGCTGGGAAGCGCGGCTGCAGGGCTACATCGAGCGAGCTACCGGCGACGCGGTCAACAAGCTGCGGACAGACGTGGAGAAGGCGGCAGCCGACATCATCCGCGGGCAGATGGAAGCGGTTGAAAAACGGCTGAGCGGCTCACTGGAGCCTCTGCTGGCGCGCGCCGAGGGCACCAACCGTGGGTTGGAAAAATTGCTGGCCTCGGTGCAGCAGGAAACACAGCGCGCCGAGGCGCAGAACGCCGCCTTCGGGCGCCAGCGCGACGACGCTCAGGGCTGGATGGAAGAGCAGATGGAGCGGCTGCGGCAGGCTGTCCACGACGCGGTGGTGGAGACCAGCGGCGAGATCAAGGGCCGCATCCACATGGCGGTAGAGATGGCCCGCGAACCCATCGAGCAGCGCAGCCGCGAAGCGCAGCACCAGGTCGAGGAACTGGCCGAGCGTAAATCGCGAGAGATGACCGACCGTCTGGCCGAATTCGAAAAAGCCATGTCGCCGCGGTTGCAGGCGCACCTGGCTGAGGCGATGGGCAAATTCCAGAAGGACACAGACGAACTGGCCAAGAAGTCAGTTCAACGCTGCCAGGAAGACCTGGCGGAGACCCTGGATTCCATGCTGCACCTGGTGCGCGGCAAGCGCGAGGGGAAATCGAAGTAGGCCCTACTCGGTTATAACCAGTTCACCGTTTTCCACCCGCAAGTTCTTTACAAATTCCGGCAGCTTCATTTTGTCGCGGTTTTCGGGGTCAGCCAGCTTGCGCTGCAACACGGGATTGACCATGGAGACAGGCACACTCAGGTCGCCCACCTTGAATTCCGTAGGCTCGAACGTGACGTAGCCATCGCGGCTTCCCAGGTGACCGGCCACAGTGATGTAGACATCCTTGCCATATAGCTCGGTGAGAAATTGGCCCTTGACTAGGTCATCTTCAAAGCTCACTAACGTGGATTTAATGGGAACCTGCCCGGCCGCGGCCTGCGGCGCAGGCTGCGAGGCCGGGGTGGGGACTGCAGCTACGGGTTGCGGAAGTGTCTCTTGCGCGATGGCGGCGTTGACCTCCGGGGCAGTGAAGCGGACCTCCGTGCCGGTTTCTCCAGACGACTGCGCATTGGCCAACTCGGTAAGCTTTTGCTGGAAGGATTCGGCGTTTTGCTTGGCCACAGCCGGGGTGAGTATCTCGGCGACTGGCGCGGGGCTTCTTAACCCCAGAAATATGGTGACCACTGCGCCGGCCAGCATGAGCCAGCGTACTACGCGGTAAATCTTCTTGATTTGCTCCATCCCAGCTACGCTAGCCCAACGCCAGACAGGGTCAAGTGACCGGAGGGCTAATCCGCAGGGTACAATCGCGGCCATGGCTGCAGGCGAATTGAAGGGCAAAGCGGCACTGGTAACCGGCGGGGCACGCCGCATTGGGCGGCAGATAGCCTTGGCGCTGGCGGAGGCCGGCGCTGACGTGGCCATCACCTATCTGAGGTCCCGGCGCGAGGCGCAGCAAACTGCTGAAGACGTCCGCCGGCGCACCGTACGCGGGCTGGCGCTCGCCTGCGACGTGCGCGACGAGAAAAGCGTTCGCACCGCAGTGAAAAAAGTAGTTGCTGAGTTTGGCGGCCTGGACCTGCTGGTGAACAACGCCGCCATTTACGAAACCGTGGATTTCGAAAAAGTAACGGTGCGGCAATGGGATGAAATGTTTGCCACCAACGCCCGCGGTCCCTTCCTCGTGTCGCAGGCAGCGCTGAAATTCCTGCGGCAGCGCCATGGGCGCATCATTCATTTGGGGTCGCTGGGCGGGCTGAGGCCCTGGGGCACTCACGCTCACTATTGCGCCTCCAAGGCAGCCTTGACCATGCTGACGCAGGTGATGGCCAAAGCCCTGGCGCCCGAGATTGCGGTCAACTGCGTTGCACCCGGCATGATTGATCTGGGCGAAAGCCGAGATGCGACATTTCTCCGGCGAATCGCAGGCAAGACGCCGATGCAGCGCAACGGCACCGCCGAGGAGGTGGTGCGCGCCGTCATGTTTTTTGCCACCGCACCCCAGTTCATTACCGGACAGGTGCTGGCCGTGGACGGCGGATTAGGGCTGGAGTGATGGCCAGGGCGGGACGCCCTCGCGACCGCCGGTAGGATACCGCCGCTACTTTTCTCTGGGTCAGTATTCGGCGGTGCGCCGCAGCGGGGTCATGATCGCGTCAATGTGAGTCGAAACTGCCATGAAGGCCGCCGCTATTTTAAGGAATAGTGCAAAAATCCAACGCAAGTCATTCTTGACCAAACGCCTTAGGTACCAAATATCTTCTT